>CAIPWS010000033.1 GCA_903868845.1 uncultured bacterium | reverse complement strand
TTCTACTGCCATATCGACTGTAGATGTTCCATCTATAGACATGACATAATCTCCACTCTTCACACCAGCCTTGGCAGCAGGACTATCTTTGAGTGGTGCAATAACTATGATCTGATTGTCCTTCATGCCAATCTCCATACCAACTCCTCCGAAATTTCCTGAAATATCGTCTTGGAAAATCTTAGCTTGTTGTGGTGGGAAAAATACAGTGTAAGGATCACCGAAGGATGATGCTAGACCCTTGATTGAACCATAAATCTTTTGCTGATCTGTAGTGCTTGCTGTACTTATCTGTTTTGCAGTCAATATCTTCCATGCACTCCAGTATGGTCCGAAAAGAGCATCTGTAGTCGTAGAAATATTTGTTACTACAGTTGGAGTAGACGATACCTTACTCGCTGGTCGTATAAAATATCCAGCCAAAAAACCAATAGCTATCGCGACTGCTACCCCCAAAATTACATTCGCTGTCTTGTTACTTAAATTGTTTATATTCATATTGGAGGTAATTATGCCATTTTGCATCTATTGTCGCAAATGAATATTCCTTATATACTATATGCCATGACAACAACACATACACATCGTGGTCTTGTTTGGATAGATCTCCAATCTCCAAATGACAAAGAGATCGGCGATGTTATAAAAAGGTACGGGCTAAATCCACTTGTTGGCGAAGAGTTGAAGGACTCCCCTTCTTCAGCAAAAGTAAATTTTTATAAGGATTATATTTTGGTAGTTTTGACTTTGCCTGTGAGAGTACATTCTGGAGAAGCTTACGAAATAGTAGATCGTGAAGTTGACTTCGTCATTGGAAGAAATTTCCTTATAACTTCAAGAACAGAAATCATCGAGCACTTGGAGTATTTTGCCAAGATATTTGATGCAAATGCAGCGCTCGACAAAGAAAGAACAATTGAGCATGCTGGTCACCTTTTCTATTACATCATTCAAAGAATTTATAGCGGAATGTTTCAGGATCTAGAAAATATTCGCGATTCCCTACGTATGGCTGAGTCACATATTTTCAATGGTGATGAAAAGAAAATGGTTGAAGTTCTCTCTTTCTTGAGTCGTGAACTTATAGATTTCAAGCAGACCGCACATAGTCACCACGACGTTTGGTCTGAACTTATGACCTTCACTGAGAAAAATCAGCTTTTTGGAGATGAATTTACTGCTTACGTTCACACCATCAAGGATGAGTCTGGTCATATCAATGAGACTATAGTCAACTCGCGTGAACTTTTGGCAGACTTACGCGAAACGAACGACGCACTTCTAAACACTAAGCAAAATGAGATCATAAAGGTTTTGACCTTGGTTTCATTTATTTTCTATCCTTTGACATTTATTGCTTCTCTTTTCACAATTCCTGGAATACATGTACCACTCACAGAATCACGTATAGATTGGTGGATAATATCTGGAATAATGCTTGTTGTCGCAATCGGTATTGCTTGGTATTTCAAGAGAAGAGGTTGGGTCAAATAAGTCGGCAGATTCAAAGAATATTATGGAAATAAAACTCTTCAATACACTTTCGAAAACAAAAGATGTTTTCAAGCCCATAAAAGCTGGCAAGGTTGGCATGTACAATTGTGGGCCAACTGTTTATGATAGTGCTCACATTGGTAATCTTCGTGCTTACATATTTGCTGATACTTTGCGCAGAATGTTCGAATACAATGGTTATGAGGTGAAGCAGATCATGAACGTGACAGATGTTGGACACTTATCTGGTGAAAATTTTGGAAATGCTGATGAAGGCGATGATAAGATGACTAAAGCCTTGAAGCGCGATGGTCTGCCCATGACACTAGAGGCAATGTATAAAGTTGGAACAATTTATTTCGACAAATTTGTTGAAGATCTAAAAAAGTTAAATATAGAATTGCCTGCGAAATTTCCACGAGCTGCTGACCACGTTCAGGAAGATATTGATCTACTAGATATATTGATAAAGAAAGGCTTTGCTTATATCATTTCTGATGGAATTTATTTTGATACTGCCAAATTTGATGGATACGGTAAACTTGGAAACATTGATATCGCATCACTCAAAGCCGGTGCGCGCGTATCTGCAAATACAGAGAAACATAATCAGACTGATTTTGCTTTGTGGAAATTTGCAAAAAAAGAAATTGGAGTAGAGTCCTTGGGTTGGAATAGTCCTTGGGGCAAAGGCTTTCCAGGTTGGCATATAGAATGTTCTGCTATGTCTGCCAAATATCTCGGTCAACCTTTTGATATTCACACTGGTGGAATAGA
>CAIPWS010000032.1 GCA_903868845.1 uncultured bacterium | reverse complement strand
ATATCTGACATGACTCAAATTCCAACAGATGCTATCTGGCAAGATTTGAAAATGGTTATAAAGAAACAGAAAGAGAAAGATGCAGCGACACCATCTGGTTCACAATCAGGTATTGGTCAAAATTCTGTTTCAGCTATAAAAAACACTGCTACTACAAATGTTCCACATCGTGTTGACCTAGCTGAACGCCAACTATTTGGCATGCTATTTGTGATGGAGAAGGAAAAAGGGGCAAGTGAAAAGGAAAAATCTATCGCAGAATATCGCGATCAATTAAAAAAGATTGCAGGAGACACTTATGCAGAAAGAGTAACTAGAGCTGAGTCAATAAAAAGCGATCTTATGTTCGAGGCAGAAAAGTATTTTGGTACAGACCAGAGCCGTTGGGATTTTCATATGAAGGAATTGCTTTTGAACTTTGAAGAGGATGTTATAAATGCAGAACTCTTCCAAGCTATGAACGATTTGCGTCAGGCAGAAAAAGCTGGTGATCAGGCTCGTGGTCAAGAATGTGCCAAGAAATGCCAAGTTTTGTCTATTCGCAAGGCTGAAATTTTGAAGAAGAGGAAGTAGTCCCAGCAACATACCCGCTGGTCCAACAAAGTTGCAAACTGAAACCGCCGGATGGTCGGTCTATATTCAATATGTCACCAATCAGATAAAGATTTGGATAAATGCGCGAACTCATTGTTTTGAAGTCAACTTCGTCTAGAACTACACCTCCACTCGATATAATGGCTTTATCTGAGCCCAAAAGCCTGTCTACGTGTATTGGGATAGCCTTAAGTAATGTCATCAGTTTGACCCTTTCCTCACGGCTTACGCTATTACAGTTTATCTCTGGATTGATACCAGAAAGCTCAACAATCACTGGTACCATAGCCGATAGTAACAATCCACCAAAACTATTTTTGAATTTCTTCTTGTCATTTTCTTTGAATATCTCCTGAAGTTTTGTATTCAGTTTTGCATAGTCAAAGCCTGGTAAAAGGTCTAGAGACAATGTCACATCGCTGTATTTGAGCATTTCACCAATGTCTTTACTCATATTTAGTATCATCGGACCAGTCAATCCGACGTGAGTGAAAAGGAGTTTACCTTTCTTTACTAGAGTGTTTTTCATATCGCCATTGTCAAGAATTTTTATTTTGACATCAGCCAGCGTGACACCTGAAAGTTTCTTGACCCATTTGTCCTTCACGGCTATCGGCACCAGAGAAGGCTCCGGTGTAATGATCTTATGACCAATCTTCTTGAGCCAAGCATAGGCATCTCCAGTTGAGCCAGTTTCAGGATGTGAAGTGCCACCAGTTGCGATGATCACAGATTTAGCATTTATGGTTTTGCCGCCTTTGAGTTTTACTCCAGTCACTATTTTATCTTTGACTAATATTTCCGTAACAGCAGAATTTGGGAGTACAGTTACTCCACCGTCTTTAATATATGAAATGAGGACATCCAATACCGATTGTGATTTATTGCTGACAGGGAAGACACGATTTTCATTTTCTATCTTTGTTTCCATTCCGCGATCATGAAAAAATTCTAGAGTTTCTTTGACTCCAAATTGTGAAAAAGCTGAAAAGAGATATTTACCATCGTCTTTGAATCGCTCCAAAAGTTTGCGAGTATCAAGTTCTGCGTTTGTGACATTACATCTACCACCACCAGTGATGAGAAGCTTTTTACCAAGAGTATCGTTTTTCTCAATCAAAATAACCTTAGCACCAAGTTCAGCAGCTCTTCCGGCAGCTATTAAGCCTGCTGGTCCGCCACCAATAATGGCAACGTCAAAAAAAATAGAGTAGGCATCGTTCGTATTGGTATTTAATGATTGTTTAACGGACATTATATTATGTATTAAATAGTAGCATAAAATCCTTTCTTGCATTTCAAAGTTTTTGACCATATAGGTTTTGAGGTCGGGATCCCATTGCTGGAATCCCGACCTCGGTTGCTATCCGATCATTTCATTTTTTCGCTAATGCAAATGCCTTATAGTATCCAAACAATGCGTTGGCATTTTCTGCATTAATCCACTCGAACAAACGAGTTGAGAGGGTTGCGCTAGTGTCACCATTAATCATGGGGCAACACTTGTCATTAAACCAAAACCAGGCTGCACCATTTGGGCGATGGCGTATTGCGTCTGCTGCCGCACCATAAGCATCTGGCGCTCTAAACGTGCGACTCAGGTTATAGTGCCAGGTTCCATTGCGATCACGTCTGAAGCTAGCGTAACGTGTTTTGTGAACAGTACTCTTTTTTTTCATACCCCATTTCTCCTAAAAAGTTTATTATTTTCCACATTGTCGATCTCTTATTGGTTCATTTCGCACTCATGTGCTAATGCTAATAGAGGGATCGGATTCTGTGGAAAATGCTTACAAAGAGCCTTATTTCTAGCCATATTTCTGACTAAAACATAGCACACTTAATAGCTATTTGTCAATCGTAGCGGGGAATTTATTATCAAATCCCCACAAACCCCTGACTAACCTCACATACATATTGCACTCATTAATTAAATGGGCGCAAAATGAAAATTCATTGCAAATACACAGGGATTAAGGGCTTTTTGACTGTATACGATCGTGCGGTAAGGTATGCGT
>CAIPWS010000031.1 GCA_903868845.1 uncultured bacterium | reverse complement strand
TTAGCTTTGCACAAGTGTACCCTTGTCCACATCTATAAACTAGAATCGCATGGTTGAGCCATTCTTGTTTATAGATGTTGATAAGTGGTCGTTTCTAAAAGCATGTGCCACCCTCCGCCGGCACACACTATTTACCAGCATATGAAAATTGAGCCTTCTGATGGCCTAATTTTCGTATATGCTCACGGAGCATGCGTACCCCTTCACACCATCCGGCTTGAGTTTTGCGCGACCAACTTATTAGACCTGCAGCGTAGAGGAAGAGACACATACTTTTCATGACCTTTCGAACTTTGACGCCTTTTCCGACACTTTTTTCAAAGAAAATACGCTATAATTAGCGTCATGGAACGAAAATCTAGATCAGTGAGAACTTTTTCACCCACCATTTACATAGCATTTTTTGCCCTCGCAACATTAGCCTTCTCAAGTCTCGCACCTTTTGCACATGCCGATAACCTCACACCAGCCCAAAGAGCTGCTTTGCAAGCCGAACTCTCTCAAGTCGAAGCCGAAGAAGTGGCTGCTCAGAAACAACTAACAGATGTTCAGGCTCAGAGTGCATCCATATCCCGTGATATTAACCTTATCACAGCACGTATAAAGACTGCTCAGCTAGACATCAAGGCCAAGAACCTTCTCATACAAAGCCTTGGCAATGATATTACTCAAAAGGAGAACCATATCACAGACCTACAGTCTCATATAGATCGTGGCAAACAATCGCTTTCAGATTTGCTAAGAAAAACTCGAGAGCTGGATGCGTATTCATTACCAGAAGTTTTATTGTCGCAAAACAGCATATCAACTTTTTTCACTGACATAGACACATTCCAATCAATACAAGATGGGCTCCAGATCACTTTTGATCAGCTTCAGACTGATCAAGCTTCTACAACAGCTGAGCGAAATGCGCTAGATGTCAGAAGAAATACAGAAATAGACGCACGTTATGCCATACAACAAAAAGAAAGCAGTATAAAGTCAGACCAGAAACAGAAACAACAACTTTTGACACTGAACAAAGGAAATGAGAAGGCGTATTCGAATCTTGTGGCACAAAAACAGACACGTGCTGTGCAGATAAGAGCGGCACTGTTCTCACTTCGTGATTCCGCAGCTATTCCTTTCGGACAAGCTCTTCAATATGCAAATGCCGCGTCACTTAAGACTGGCGTCAGACCAGCTTTCATACTCGCTATCCTTACTCAAGAATCTGCTCTCGGTAAAAATGTAGGATCTTGTTATGTTACAAATATGCAAACTGGTGATGGTATAAATGCCAAGACAAATACTATGAAGGCCAAAGTCATGAATCCTACTCGTGACATTCCGGCATTTTCTCAGATATTGGCGGCGATAGGAGGGGATATCACCAAGACCGCCGTCTCGTGTCCAATGTCATATGGCTGGGGAGGTGCTATGGGCCCATCACAGTTTATACCTTCTACATGGGTTCTGTTGGCAAATCGTATAGCTAGCACTATAGGTATATCTGGCATGCCTGACCCTTGGAATCCAGCCCACGCCTTCACGGCCTCAGCACTTTATCTTGCCGATCTCGGCGCCGGTCGTGGTGGCTATACAGCAGAAAGAACTGCAGCATGTAAGTATTATTCTGGAAAAGCCTGTGGTCTTGCGACAGGAAATACCTCATATGGAAATTCCGTCATAGCTCAAGCAAATACGATACAGACGACAATGATCGATCAATTGTCGGGGATTTAAATTGATTGTATAATGATTTAATTACATACC
>CAIPWS010000030.1 GCA_903868845.1 uncultured bacterium | reverse complement strand
GGCATTATACTACATCTATCTTTTTAGTGCCAATCCTATGAGGTGATCTATAAGTTCGTGGGTATCACTGCCGACAGCACGTAGAGACTTCGGCACAAGCGACTCCCCGGTAAGACCGGGCAAAGTATTGACCTCGAGAACATAAATTCCTCGCTTTGGATGTATTATAAAATCAGATCTTGAATAATGTCTCAACCCTACAGCGTTGTGAACCTTGCGTGCCATATCAGAAAGTTCCATTTTTACATTCATCGGAAAATTTGCAGGAACTATCTCTTCTGACTTCCCTTCATATTTCGCAGCGAAATCGAAAAAGGCAGTTTTTGGTCTTATCTCGACAGCCGGCAAAGCGTACAACTTCTCTCCACGGAAACCTTCTATGACACCGACTGTAGCCTCGGTTCCTTTTATGTATTCCTCAACCAAAATCTCTTCATCAAGTTCTGCGGCCAAAGCGAGACCAGCGATCAACTCCTTCAAATCTTTCACGATCGATACTCCGACGGATGAACCGGCCGAAACCGGCTTCACTACTGCTGGCATAGAAAAACTCCTGAAAATATCTCCAGCCACTTTCTCAATATCTTTTTTAACCTGCTCAGATTTCACTGTCTTATCAGCAGGCGTTTTGAGCTTATGACTTATGAAAACCTTTTTTGTCAGGACTTTATTCATACCAACAGCAGAACCAAGAGATCCAGATCCTGTAAATGGCACACCAAGTGTCTCGAGCAACTTCTGAACCTTACCATCTTCACCATATGCACCATGCAGAGCCAAGAAAGCCACATCAAATTGCTTCACAGCCTTTTCCGGCTTAACTTTGAGGCCATCTATATGCCAATCGCCTTTCTTGTCTATGAGAATGTCATGCGCGATGTATTTATCCGAGAGTTTTTCGCGCAAAGCCTTCAAGACATTTGCACCAGTTGCTATGGAAACTTCATATTCACTACTTGGTCCTCCTCGTAGGACACCAACTTTTGTTTTTGACATAATCAGATTATATCATCATTTTTTGTCGTCTGCGACGGCGATGATATGCGAGTACAAATCTGTGCGCTTCTACATTTATATAAACAATTTCTTTTTTCCATCTGCTTGTGAGTTCCGAATCTTCACCTAGGATAGCTCGCGCTTTATGTTTGTCGTCCTTCACAACTGAAACAACCTTTATGTTTATCCTTCTGGCTGAGAGAACATTTTCTATGGCCTTTTTCTGATTTTCGCCACCATCGATGACCATGAGGTCTGGAAAACTCCACTCTGGATGGTTTAAGCGTCTGGTCACAAGTTCGCTCAGATTTGCAATGTCGTTATTTGATTCCTGTGACATTTTGAAAGTTCTGTAATCTTGCGGATGTTTCTCACCATTTATCATGACGACCATGGCACCAACTGTGTTTGATCCAGATAAATGCGCAATGTCGTATGCTTCGATTTTGAAGTTCGTGCTATGCGAGTTTTTGCCGTGCACGTCGTTCACTCCAGTCGCGTCGATTTTATTTGTCGACTTTATGAGAGCGATATCATTTATATGTTTCAATGCATACAATGTCCTTTTTATTGACCCTGCATATTCAAACTCGAGTTTCTTCACATGCTCTTTCATCTCCTTCTCCAATCGCTTGGTGAGTAAGTCCTTTTTTCCTTGCAGGAAAAGTATGAGGTTGCGAATAGTTCTAAGGTATTTCTGTCTAGCGAAAGTGTCTTCATCTTTCGGCGATCTTCCTATAGCTCTATAGAAAGCATCATGTCTAGGATCTGCCGATTTCTTGTCCTTGAATGGAAAAATCTTGCGCAATATTTTGAGAGACTCGATCGCAAGTCCTGCGTGCGGATATGGACCAAATGTTCTAGAACCATCACTCTTCCAGTCGCGTGCACGTACAGTATAAACTCTTGGCCACAATTCTTTCGTGATGACTATGTAGAGGTCGCTCTTATCATCTCTTTCGTCGACATTGTATTTGGGTTGATATCTTTTTATGAGGTTGCTTTCGAGGATGATGGCCTCAAGAACTGAGTCGGTTATCTCGTGAGTTAAGCGTGTCGACTTGGTCACCATGTCGACTATGCGTGAGCCTCTTGTGGTTATGAGATCATTTGAGAAATAACTCTTCACGCGGTCGCGTAATGACGTCGCACGGCCAATATAAAGGGGTCTTCCCCGTGAATCGCGGAAAATGTATATGCCAGGCTTGTCTGGTAGATTGAGCTTTTTAAGATATTGACGATACATATAAAACAGTGTAAAGTGATTTCAGATTGTTTGCAAGTGGGGAATGATCTTTTGTATTTAGTATATTGGGATGTTGGTCTAAACAATCAATCACAGGAGGGTCGTAACTTGAAGCAAAAAAATATGAAGCTGATCGACGCTTGCGTCGGCTGGCTTGGTGAATGGATCGGCGTTGTGCTGATCCTTGGAACGATCGTGGGTGTGATGTGCGCAGTCGTTGCGGCTAGCGTCATCATTCCGGTGTTGTCGTGGGTTTTGTCGGCACTTCCGGCACCGACGACGTCGACGGATGTGGAGGTCCAGCAATGAGCACTAAACTCGTGCAGCAGTCACCGGATCAACGGCAGTTGCCAGAACACATCAACCTCGAAGAGAACGATGGGTCTGATCTCGGTACGTCGCTCGACCACTCGACCTATATCGTCGCAGGGATTGTAGTTGTGGCTTTGGTCATCATCGCCCTCGTCGTCGTATGGCTCGGAGGATGGGCTATCACCGGCAAGGTGGTGTGGTGGCTTTCGAACACCGGAGGTGTGACGTGATCAGCGGCAGAAACCTATTGAAGGCCGCAGTCGTCGGGGTGGTCCTACTTTTGGGATACAAGTTTTTTATGGCGCTTATCGCCAAAGTTCCAAAAGTTGATCTCACCGAACTGAAGGTCGAACGCCCGTAGTAATGTGGGCAAATGCAAATGCGCAGCATTATTTGCGCAAAGTTTGATAAAAGGAGGTTTTCCACTAAAAAAGGGATTCCCCCTTTTTTAATTTGTAAGCTTATAAGACTAATAGGCCGTAGGTGGATGTATGTACTTTTTCAGAGCTTTAGCAAAGTGACCATTTAATGGTCACTTCGTCAGAGGTGCTCAGGGAGACATGTCTGTGCCGACGAGTATGTCGCCTCAAAAAGAGGAGTTATCCACATTTATAAACTAGAATCGCGCTGTTGAGCCGTTCCAATTTATAGATACCCACGGGTAAACCCGTGGTACTATTTGCGCTCTGGCCGCGAGGCCACATCACAACATCTTT
>CAIPWS010000029.1 GCA_903868845.1 uncultured bacterium | reverse complement strand
GACAAAGTTTCAAACTTCTTTTATACCCAAGAAACCACTGACTCAAGCCAGCACTTCTTCTTCGTCAGAACGTGCTAGTGGTACAACGAGCATACTTTTGTTGATAGGAGTTTTCATATTTGCTGTATCTGCCTTGGCTGCTGGAGGTGTCTATGGATATCAAGTCTTTTTGACCTCCAAACAAAATGACTATGCTCAGAGTCTCAAGTCTTTGCAGAGCAATATAAATGTTCAGCAGATTGCGACCATGAAGATCATGGCAAATAAGATCGATCTTGCGCAAAAGGTTCTAGATAGTCACGTAGCCGTGTCACAGGTTTTTGATATCATATCCAAGCTTACCGCATCGAACATTCGTTTCACTGCTCTAGATCTTCAAGTCCAGACTGATAAGACGAAGACTGTGAAGATAAGTCTTGACGGTTATGCTCCAAGCTATGACGCTTTAGCCTTCCAAGGAGATCAGTTGGGTCATTTGGAAAATCTTGATTTGAGAAATGTTATTTCAAATCCTGTTATACAAAATCCTATTCAAAACCAGAATTCTACAGTCTCATTTACCATGACTGCAAATATTTCACCAGATAGTTTGTTGTACAAAAATATTATCCTAGCTGGAAGTCAGTCGACAGCTGGTTCAAATGCAGTAGGTACTACAAGCAATACCCAATAATATGAATAGAAACATCTCAGCTCTCATACTTGTAGTCTTGGCCATCGCGATATATTTCACATATACGCAAGGACAGATAGATACCAATGCTGCTATAAGTGCTCAAAACGATCAGTACGCTATAGCTATAAAAAACTCTCAGACTTTGACTGGTGTTAGAGATTCTATACAGACTCAATACAACGATATTTCTCTGGGAGAGCGTAATAGTCTAGACAGAATGATTCCTTCTTCTGTGGACAATATTCACCTTATTGTTGATGTTTCAAGATTGGCGAATCGCACAGGTTTCGCACTACGAAACATAAAAGCTGATGTTGTGCAGGCACCATCTTCTGTGACAGCGCCTGCAGCAAGCGCAAGCAATGCAAATCCATCATTATTGCCAAACGTCGATGTTCTACTCGGAAGTGTTAAGCTTTCGTTTGAGGCAACTGCTTCATATACAAAGTTTATAAGTTTCATGCAGGCCTTCGAGAGCAGTCTACGTGTCATGGATGTAACAAAACTGAATGTTAAAGCAAATGATACTGGTACTTATGATTTTTCTGTCGAACTAAATGCCTATTGGGTTAAATAATTATATGAATAAATCAACTTTAACAACAATTGTGGTAATACTAGTCTTGGTCATAGGAGGAGGATATTATTTCTGGTCAATAGGAAACAACACTCCATCTGGAACTGGCGCATCACTCTTGTCTCAGAGTAGTGCAAGTGGGTCAAATGTTGGTGCAGATGAGCTTGCTTTGTTAAATCAGGTAAGCAGCATAAAGATAAATTCAAAGTTTTTCACAAGTAAGATGTTTCTCTCTCTTATGGATACGGTTCAAGTTATCCCTTCTGTAAGTATGTATCGTTCAGATCCATTTTCTCCAGTTGCTGGAGTACCAAGTCCATATGCTCCAGCTGGTATGGTCACCGGAAGAACGCCTGTAAGTCCAGGTTCAGCAAGTAGAACAGTAGGTCAATAGTCGAGTGTGAAGTCATTCAAATAAATATATGAGCGTTATAGATATACTTCTCCAAAAAAATATCATTAGTAAGGACGATGTTCGCGAATTGCGTCGCCAGATCTCTTCTGGTACTTCTGTTGACGAAGCACTTATTGCTCATGGAGTGAAATCTGAAGATATAGTAAATGCTCGTGGAGAGTTTTTGAATATTCCAATCAGAACAGTCACAGAGAATTCAGTTCCGTTTGAAGTCTTGGACTATATCCCAGAAGACTCGGCTGTTCATTATCGTTTCGTTCCACTTGGTGTTGTAGACGGTGTACTCGAAGTTGGTCTAGTTGATCCAGATAACATGGAGACACGTGACGCATTAAATTTCTTGGCTGCCAAGAAAAATATTCCATATAAAATTTTCCTTATCACTGAAGATGATTTTCATAAAGTTCTAGAGATATATAAAGGCATAACAGGTGAAGTTAACAAGGCTCTTTCTGAACTTGAGACTGAACTTACTGTGGATAGCTCTACGGATACCTTCAAGAGACCGGAAGTTGCTTCGACTGGAAGTGAAACAAGTGATTCTCGCAAGTCTCAAGGTGGAGAATCCAAAGATACTCTTATTGTGGAAGATGCTCCGGTTGTGAAGATAGTGGCAACTATAGTTAGATACGCTGTTGAAGGAGATGCTTCCGACGTTCACATAGAACATGTTCGCGACAAGGTTCGTGTGCGTTTCCGTGTGGACGGCATCTTGAATACAAGTCTTGTTTTGCCACCATCGGTGCACTCAGCTGTGGTTGCTCGTATAAAAGTCCTATCGAACATGCGTCTAGATGAGAAGAGAAAACCTCAAGATGGTCGCTTTTCTGCACGTATAGATGGACGACGTGTCGATTTTCGTGTCTCAACATTTCCTTCTTACTATGGTGAGAAAGTTGAAATGCGTATCCTTGATCAAGCAAAGGGAATGCGTAGCCTAGACAAGATAGGTATGTCAGAGAAAAATCTAAAAATGTTCCGCGACGCTATAAACAAACCTTATGGTCTTATTCTCATCACTGGTCCTACGGGTTCAGGTAAGTCTACGACACTTTACTCACTTTTGAGTGAAGTTGATCGTGAAAGTTATAACGTTTTGTCTTTGGAAGATCCAGTGGAATACACCATAGACGGTGTCAGCCAATCCCAAGTCAGACCAGAGATAGGTTATACCTTCGATACTGGTTTGCGTACGACACTGCGTCAGGACCCAGATGTCATCATGGTCGGTGAAATACGTGACAAGGAAACAGCACAGCTTGCTGTGCAGGCTGCTTTGACTGGTCACCTGGTGCTATCGACTTTGCACACCAACAATTCTGCAGGTATCATTCCACGTCTTATTGATATGGGAGTAGATCCTTACCTTATTGCCCCTACACTTATATTGGCTGTGGCACAACGTTTGGTTGGTGCTTTGGCTCCAGGTTCAGGTGAACTTGTCCCAGTCGAGGGTAGTATAAAAGCTTTGGTTGACAGTTCATTTGTTGATCTTGCACCTCAGTTCAAGAAAGATATTCCATTTGCAAACCAAGTTTACAAGATAAAGCCTACTCCAGAATCTCCAAAGGGAACTCGCGGTCGTTTGGCAGTCTTCGAAATGTTCGAGATGGATAAG
>CAIPWS010000028.1 GCA_903868845.1 uncultured bacterium | reverse complement strand
GTACCACTTATAGGACTAGCACCGACATTACCAGTGATAGCAGATGAAGGAACGTCTGTGATACCAGTTTTAGTTAAAATAGCGAAGTTGCTTGCTGACAAAGTATTGACTGTTGCAGGACCTGCAGCAAAAGTAACTATTGGACTTACAAGCACTACCGCAAAAAGGACAGCGAAAGTAGCCGCCATCGAACTATTGAATTGTTTTTTTATTTGTTTCATATATATAAAGACGAGTTCCAACTAATTTTATTACAATGAACGCTTCCAAGATTTTATCTTTGCGCCGAAAGCCTTTATTTCCTTCATTTTCGGAGCAAGAGCTATGCCATCCGCTATGCCTATAGTGGCACTAATAAGTTTATTTTCTATATTTACCAACTGAGTCTTCAAATCCTTGTCTCTATTTATATTTAGTTTTGTATTTTTCTTTTTCATACTGATATAGCCGTTCACTGCTTCAATCTATTGCAGATGTTAATGCTGTGGTAATGTGCTATGCTCAAAGTACTGATATATTCTCCTCTATTGCAGCGTCGCTGTAATACCCCTGTAATATTTTAGGCCGTCAACCGGCTCTATTGTGTATATATGACTCAACAAAAAGAAACCGATATGCAAGCGGTAATGGCTACCGCCCATCGTGATTTTGCAAAAGGGCTCAATGGCAGAGCGTTTTTCAAGGTGCAAGACAAGGCTATCGGTGAGGATCTAGTCCAAGACACATTTTTGAAGACTTGGAGCTACCTTGTAAAAGGTGGAAAGATAGATGTCATGAAAGCATTTCTATATCACATACTAAATAACCTCATTGTCGACCAGTACAGAAAACAAGTTCTCTAGACATTCTTATAGAAAATGGATTTGAGCCGAAGGATGATGAGTCTGTACGTTTCTTAAATATTTTGGACGGTAAAGCTGTTCTTCTTCTCATCCCTAGTCTTCCAGAAACATATAGGAAGATCATGCGTATGCGTTTCGTGCAGGACCTATCTCTCAAGGAAATGTCACTTATCACCGGTCAAACCAAAAATACAATGGCTGTTCAAGTGCATCGCGGACTTGAAAAGCTGAAAATATTGTATGAGAGCAAAGCAGGTCTTTAGATTACTTATCAAAAGCGTTAATAAATAATAAAATGATTTGGACTGTAATTGTCATCTTGGCCATAATGTGGATATTGGGGTTCAGCTTCCAGATAGGAGGCGGGCTTATACATATCCTTCTTGTGGTTGCACTCATCGCACTAGTCGTTAAGTTACTTTCGTAAAGTTACGCGCTAGCGCTCTAGTTTTTCACGAGCCAGCTCAATCATGAGTTGGCGCTGGGTTTTTTCAATAATAGTATTCTATACATATCCAAGGCGGATACAAATAGTGAAAGAACTATTGGGCCAAAGATAAATCCTAATGGTCCGAAGAATATGATACCTCCAAGTATGGAGAATAGGATAAATGGTGCTGGCACATCTAAACCCTTACCAAAAAAGTAAGCAGATAGTAGGTTGTCGACGAAGAAAAATATTAGCAAACTGAACAGTATCATAGCGATAGTAGTGATGATATTTCCATAAAATATCATATACAAAATAGCCGGGATCATGACAAAGGGTGTACCAAGACCTGGTATAACACCTATGATACCACCGATACTTCCCCACAGAAGTGCATTTGGTATACCTAGAAAATAGAAAGCTATAGAAAATAAGACGAAACGTACAAGCCCCACAAATAGTGTTCCTCGTATGACAGACGTGATAGCTCGCGAAGCAGAACCGAGAACTTCTTTGTTTCGTTCTTTTCCAAATGGACTCAAAGCGACCAAAGTCTCTATTATCTTATCTCCATCTCGTAAAAAGAAAAAGAAAGCAAACAAAAGGAAAAAAATATCTAGAAAGACGTACAAAGTCTGAGATAAGAGCGAGCCTATGTTGTTCGATATATATACGAGCAGATTGCTTATAGAGTCGGTGATATTGAATGAGAATGTTGGGACAAGGTGACGTATAAGAGTGTCTACACTTTGTTGTATGGCATGTATGTATTGTCCTTG
>CAIPWS010000027.1 GCA_903868845.1 uncultured bacterium | reverse complement strand
TATAAGAAAAATCCACACAGAAAACAAGCTTCCTATTATATGTGGTGGTACTGGATTTTATATTTCCACTTTGATTGATGGTTTGAAATTTCCGGATATTGAAATAGATGATGATGAGCAAAAAATCCTTGAACAAAAAACTACTGAGGAATTGTTTACTGAACTGAAGTTGTTGGATCCCAAGAGAGCTCGTGATATGGAGTTTGGCAAAGACGGTAAACCTGGTGGCGATATAAATAATAAACGTCGACTTATTCGCTCTGTATTGCTTGCACGTAGATATGGCAAAGTTCCCAGTGTTCAAGTCGATAGTACCAAGTACAGCGCGATCACGATCGGTCTTAGCATGGCTGATGATGAATTGAAAAATCGCATCATCTCGCGCATCAAAAAAAGACTAGACGTGGGTATGATTGAAGAAGCTATAAAACTACACGAAGGCGGTCTTTCACATGAACGCATGGACGAACTTGGTCTTGAATATAGATATCTCGCTCAACTTATTCAAGGACAAATAACTGAGGAGCAATTTGTAGAACTTCTATCTACGAAAATCTGGCAATATGCAAAACGTCAAAAAACTTGGTTCAAAAGAGATAAAAACATAAAGTGGTTCAGTCCGACTGATATGGAAACTATAAAAGAGTTTGTTAGCAAGTCCTTACAAGCTACAAGCCCATAATGTTAAAGACCCGCCGATTACTCAGCGGGTCTCAACACACAAAACAAAACTATTCCTAAGTCTTCTGCACAGCTTGAATGTCTCCTAGCCGCAGCTTGCCTTGATCATCAACATCACCATCTGGCCAGCCTGGAATGTACTTCATCGCCATCCAATGGATGATGTAGTCAACTATCGATCGCGCCATCTGAATCCTTGAGTTATTCGTAAATCCACACGGTTCGAAGCGCAGTCCGATGAGCTGATCAGCGTAACTCCTGAGTGGTACGCCATGTTCAAGCCCAATCGTGATGGCGAGACCGAGCGAATCCACTAACCCGCCAAGTGTTGAACCTTCCTTGGCCATCGTGATGTGTACGAAACGTGGCTGGCCATTTTCGAACTCCCCAATATTGATGTAACCTTCGTGACCAGCAATATCGAACTTGTGTGTAACCCCAACCATTTCTTCCGGCATAACTGAAATCGGTTTTGCTACGTCTGGCATGTGTATTCTCCTGGGTTGATTGTCTGCTCACCAAACTACAGTATTTGAGCAGAAAGTCAATTGAAAAAGACGAGTGACTATTTGATCAAACCGCCATGAAATACTGCGAAATATATACTAATATCTCCTTATGACCCCTCTCACAACAGCAGCAATATCGAAACTTGTTTCTGGATAAATAGGTTTATACTTCTTGTTGGCAGGCTCCAGATACGCTTTACCAGTTTTACCATCTTTACGAAAATACTTCATAGTCCAACCACCATCAACTTCAGCAATGACGATGTCGCCTATCTTAGGCTCTTTCTTCTTTTCGGCGATAACAATATCACCCTCCTGAATTCCGGCATCTATCATAGAATCTCCCTTCACAGTCAAAAGGTATGTGGATTGCTTATCCTTAATAAGATAATCATCAAGATTTATAGTGTCCAAAACTGACTCCTCAGCCATGGTCGGAAATCCGGCTTCTACTAGACCTAGCATAGGAACTTCACCGTAGAGCATATTTGGTATGAGGCGTCCAAAAGAGTCCTTACTTATAACATCTTCGGCTACGAGTTTATTGACCAATTTATGGACTGCATTTTTGG
>CAIPWS010000026.1 GCA_903868845.1 uncultured bacterium | reverse complement strand
CGTCTTCCGATAGGCAACATCCTTCGAGTAAACTCTGGCCGAGACTGGAAGATGCAGGATGCTCTGCATCTTCCGAGTGCCCGCCTGAATCGCTCATTTGTTATGAGCGTTCTTATTATATCACTTACTTTCGTCTCATGCAGTCAATGCAATGCCAGTCGCATTTTTCATGAAATGTATATCCATATGAGCAACCCCATCTATGGAGTCCGAACAGGCAGTGGAAGAATCTGTGGCGCATATTAAAGACCGCTTGGCATTATAGTCATTGATTCAACAACTTCTGCTATTGAATATGGATCTTTTTTGTTTTCTTCTGTTAAAGCGTCTGAAATATCACCAGAAATTGTTAAAAATTCTTCATCTATTTTTTCATGATATGTACCCGAAAATTCCACATAATCTAGTAAGTCTTTATGATCTATTGATGAAATATACAGATCTGCCAAGTAAAGTTTATCTGCCCAATTCTCTGCTTCTAACACAATACCAAATGAATGTAATTCTGTTTTCATATTCAACCTATTGAAATGATTAAATCAGGATGACAAGGACAATACCAGCTATGTTTCTCGTATCTGTATGGGGTCATTGTTTTCAAACAGTATGGACAGATATACAGAGTATCCATGATTGTTACTAGTTGCCATCGTTTTAGGTCTTCTCCGTCCATATTATCTTTTTCGGTTATCTTGTTTTGATTCCTCAAGGGTTGCTGATACAACTTCGAGATACTCGTTGTTATAATGCTTCAAATAAGCAACAGCATCTTTCTTTCGATAGAAACATTCTTGTGCATAAGCGACAGTCTTTTCATCGACTTTGACTTCAAAGGCACACATCATGTTGCCCAACCAGTTCTTGCCTTGATGCTTTATTAACCAAACTTTCATACTATTCAAAATGTTATTTGCTTATTAGTTCAGGATTTTCGTAAATGTTGCCGATGACCTCAAATCTATCTGGACTTTCACCTCCTCCACAATGACCGCAGTTGTCTGGACTATCTGCGAATGGGAAAAAACCAGTTTCTTTTTCTTGCCATTCAATAATCTCGCACTTTCTTGCAAAGATAACTTTTTCTGTGAATGCTGTTTGTATATTGGAACCCTCATGCTTTTGGTACCAGATACCATCCGATGGTTTACTGTCAGATCGTTCTAAGTAATGAAAAACGGATTCGTTTTTATCTGCCACGATATCCCCCTCATAAATCTCCTTCCCAACTTTATCTAAAAGTCCCGTAAATTGCATGATATCTATTTCTATTCCTTCAAGAAAACAACCATCTGTTTCTTTCCAAAAATCTTTCCAAAAAATCATTTTATTTTCCTTCTTCTCCCAAGCACGAAATTTTATTTCCCTCATACTATTCAAAATGTTATTTGCTTATTGTTGTGAGTTGAAGCGGGTGATGATAGAGGAACGTGCCATATTCCACCCAGCTACAATTCCACCACTGAAAAGGTCATCTCCTTCTTTTACATTCTGTTCCTCCACCATAGCCGCATCAAATTTTGCTTGTGCGTACTCTTCAAACAAGTCTGGTACCCAAGTCATTAACTCTCTTCTTGAAGATTCTTGTAGATTTGTAGATAATAAATCTTCGATGATCTCTCTTTTTGTTCGCATACCAAGGTGACAAAGGGAATAAGAGACAAAGGGTCAAAAGTCAAAGAACTAAAGTTTCAGTTGCGGAACAACGAGACGAGGAGCGTTCGAGGAGTTCCACACATTGTCGTTCTCAAGCCGAGAGACGCTGACGCGCAAGCGAGCGTAGTCCACGTCCACGTGCGCCACGAAGAACTCGTTGTTTTCCTTGAAGAGGAAGAACGTTACGTTTCCTTCTTGATGCAGCTTGTCCGCATTCTTTTCGCAGAAGTCGATGATCTGACTTTGCGACAAGCACAACGTATTCAGATCCGAATTCAGCGAAGTGAACATTTGGACGAGTGTGGCGTCTTTCGTGAGTCTCTTTGACTTCGCCATTTCGTAAACAGAGACTTGCGTCTCATTTGTTGCAGCACCGGATTTGTCGAGATCAAAATTTTTGAAGTCGGAATCAATGTACGACTTGAATACGTCTTTTGCGTTTGCGATGAATTTCGATCCGTTACATG
>CAIPWS010000025.1 GCA_903868845.1 uncultured bacterium | reverse complement strand
GGGGGCGTCATAGTTGTAATTTTTGTGATGTAATTTCTGTTAATAATTTATTTTCAGCTTGGCGAGAATTTTGTAAAGGTAAAAGATCAAAGCTGGCGGTTTCTGATTTTGAACTTAAACTTGAAAAAAATATTTTTTCTTTGCACCATGAGCTTGATTGCGGATTGTGGAAACCAAAACCATATAAAGTATTTTATACTCAAGATCCCAAGCTACGCCAGATACACGAAGCTGATATACGAGACATGATCTTATATCAAGCCGTGTACCAGAGATTATATCAGGTATTTGATCCTAACTTTATCCATGATTCTTATTCGTCTCGTAAATTTAAAGGAACACGCGCTGGTGTAAAAAGATTGAAAGAGTTTGCAAATAAGGTTTCTCAAAATCACACGAAAGTCGCTTATGCACTGAAATGTGATCTACGAAAATTCTTTGATTCTATTGATCAGGAGATTCTGCTTGGGTTGATTGCTAGAAAAAACAATGATACTCGGTTATTTGATCTTATAAAACAAATAATTTTTTCTTTTGAAAAGACCAGTGGAAAAGGTCTACCACTTGGCAATGTTACTAGTCAGTTATTTTCTAATATATATCTCAATGAGCTTGACCAATTCATTAAACATAAACTAAAAGCGCGGCACTATATAAGATATTGCGATGATTTTGTCATTTTGAGCGATTCTCTTGAGTATATTAATTCTTGCTTAGATAAAATCAGGAATTTTTGTTCAGAAAATCTGCTAGTTGATTTGCATCCGAGAAAAGTTGAGATACGCAAACTGAAAACTGGCGTAGATTTTCTTGGTTACGTTTCTTTGCCACATTATGAAGTCTTACGCACCAAAATAAAGAAGAGAATGCTAAACCAGATTTCGGTACGAAACGCAGCCTCTTATTTAGGAATGTTGAAACACTGTAAAGGTGAGAAAATAGAGGAACAAATCAACAGATAATTATTGATTAAAAAATGCTAGAATAAGTCGACTATGAGTTCACATTCAGAGCGCGAAGAAAAGATACTATCTTTCTGGAAAGAGAAGGGTATTTTTGCAAAAACTTTGTCTAAGGAGTCACCAAAGGGTGAATTTACCTTCTACGATGGACCTCCATTTGCAACAGGAACGCCTCATTATGGCCATTTTTTGGCTGGAACCATGAAAGACGTGATTCCACGCTGGAAAACTATGCAGGGCTACCACGTTGCACGCCGTTGGGGTTGGGATTGTCACGGTCTGCCAGCTGAAAATCTCATAGAGAAGGAACTTGGGCTCAAATCAAAAAAAGATATTTTGGAATATGGCATAGACAAGTTCAACGATGCAGCTCGTGCCAGCGTCATGCGTTATGCCGACGAATGGCGCAAAGTTGTCCCACGTCTTGGACGTTTCGTAGACATGGACGACGATTATCGCACGATGGACACTTCTTATACAGAAAGTGTTTGGTGGATTTTCAAAAATCTGTATGAAAAGGGTTTGATCTATGAAGGTTTCAAGTCCATGAATCTTTGTCCACGTTGCGAGACGACTTTGTCGAACTTCGAAGTGGCACAGGGTTACAAAGATATAACCGACATTTCTGTTTATGTGAAATTTAAATTGAGTGAAGCAACTTACTTCATCGCTTGGACAACAACCCCTTGGACTTTGCCTGGTAATGTGGCTTTGGCAGTAAATCCAGACATTTACTATGCAAAAGTTCATCTTGTTGCAGACGAAAACGCTACGGTTGGATCAGCTATAGAGACTTATATAGTTGCAGAGTCACGTCTTGCAGCAGTTTTCAAAGATAAGAAATACGAGATCGTTGAGAAAGTTAAGGGATCAGCCTTAACAGGCCTTTCCTATGAACCTATTTTCAAAACTTATTTCAATGACAAAAGCCTCAAGAATCATGAAAATGGTTGGAAAGTTTATGCCGCAGATTTCGTCACGACAGAAGATGGTGCTGGTATCGTTCACATAGCTCCAGCCTTCGGTGCCGATGACTACAATTTGCTTTTGAAGAATAATTTACCTTTCGTACAACACGTGGCTGTCGACGGAACATTTAAAAAAGAATTTACTGAGAGTGCTGACACCGCCGGATTTGTTGGTCTCCATGTTAAGCCCAAAGATTCCGCAGAAGATAAAAATGCTCACCAAAATACTGATATTGAAGTTATAAAATGGTTGGCGCACAACGGATTCCTCTTTGAAAAAGAGAAGCTCATACACTCATACCCTCATTGCTGGCGCTGTGAAACTCCACTTATCAATTATGCGACTTCGTCATGGTTTGTTAAGGTTACAGATATCAAAGACAAACTAGTCGCCGTAAACAAAAAGATTACCTGGGTTCCAGAAGAAGTTGGTCAGGGCCGTTTCGGAAATTGGCTTGAAGGAGCTCGTGATTGGGCTATATCTCGTTCACGATTTTGGGGTGCTCCGATACCAGTGTGGAGGGAAGAGGAAAGAGAAAAGGGGAAAGAGGAAAGCAAACTCCATGTCATTGGTTCTATAGCTGATATCAAAAAGCATTCACGTGCAAAAAATAAATACTACGTTATACGTCATGGCCAGTCAGAGGGAAATGTTAATAGCATATTGAATGGTGATGTAAATAAGCCAAATCATCTTACGGCAGAGGGAAGAGAACAAGCCAAAAAATCAGGAATTGCTTTGCGTGATTACGGTATCGATTTGGTCGTCGCCTCACCTTTTATGAGGACTCAAGAGACTGCGAAAATAGTCATTGAAGAGTTGAGTCGAAATAGTTCAGTGGAGGCAAATAAAATTCAACTGGTTACTGATAGCAGAATTCACGAGAGGATAAT
>CAIPWS010000024.1 GCA_903868845.1 uncultured bacterium | reverse complement strand
ATTGCTACTGCTTTAGTAGATAGATTTTCCTCATTTTTTGATTCTTTATTCATATTATGAAAGATTAGATTGATAATTATTACAATTATACGCCTCAAATAAATCTTGGGAACTTCCGTGCGCTAAAATTTTATTTCGTAATGATAAAATCCGACATTAAATTAAAAAATGATAAGTGATCATAAAAAACTCAACCCCGATTGGTTTCGGGGTTGGTGACTGAGCTTTCGCTCAAATCATCTGGTTATCAGACACGTTCAGCATACATGACCTTGTAAGTGGTCAGTTTCACGATTTTCGGTTTTTGAGGATCACGGTAGATGAGATCGACCTCAATTCCCCACATCTTGGTCAGAGCTTTGGCCACTTTGTTGGCAAACTTCTCACTCTCCAAGCTGTAGGATATTGCAAACGTACACTTCTTATCCCTCTTTGAAATGTAGTAGACAATACCTTCTTCCCTAAACACAAAGGACGCATAGTACAAATGCCCTTCCTGTACATCTTTGGTGTTGACTACCCAGGCTGCACCATGAAAGGCGAGCTGTGACGCCAAATCCTTCGCATGCATTGAGGACGCCATATACTGGGTGCGTGCATTCTCAACATGATCATCCCACGCATCATAGAACCAACCGACGAAATCTGTAAACTGGTCCTCGAAACGAATAACCAAAAACGTCCCCATTATCACTACGAAAAACCAAATCAGCACAATTATTACTGTTTCCTCAGCATTCAAAGATCACCTCCGGGGTTAAAATTCCTCTGTTCAGGCCAAATCATGGCACGACTAGGTGTTGTTTGTCAAATTTACTGGTACATATACAGTCTATTGCCTAATAAATGGCTTACTATATAATGTATACACAGTTAGTTAGCTCGATCTAGCTCCGCAAGTCAGCGGAATAACGACCGAGACCATTATAAAAAATTAATAAAACAAATATGAACAAAGCAGCTATCACAGAAGCAGTTCACGGAATCCTCGGAGGAACAAAGGTCCAGGCCGAACAAGCCGTTGAGACAGTCATCAACAGCATCATCGATTCACTCAAGAAGGGTGAAGAGGTATCTATCGCTGGTCTCGGTATCTTCTCCGTCAAGCAGCGTGCAGCACGTCAGGCACGTAACCCTCGTACTGGTGAGTCTATCAACGTCCCAGCTATGAAGGTTCCAAAGTTCCGCGCCGCAAAGGCCCTCAAGGACGCAGTAAAATAAGTTTCAAGTTGAAAGACGCAAGTCTAAAGTAAGACCAAAAGAGCTTTCGACGGTTCATTTGATCATACTACTATCGAACAAAAGACCGCCATAGAGGCGGTTTTTTGTTGTGATCTATTTAAGTTCTCTCACAATCCACTGACCACCTTTGATATCTCCATTCTGATCAAATTTATATGTGTGCGCGTACCCAGAGTAGTTCACATTGTTTCTCATGTAGTCTTGGATGTTACCATCTTTAGAATTCTGCACCGCGTCAGCGATAATCATAACTCCATCATATGCTGTATTTGCACATTCACCAGGAGTAACACCATACGCTTTACTAAACTTGGCATCGAACTCATTACTCCTCTCAGTATCGAAGACATAGATTTTATCTTGCGCTGTAAGATGAACATTCCCATTGGAAATCACCGTCTTGAATGCGTCTGTGCCAAGTACTGGAATATTTAGTCCAAGCTCATGCATCTTTTTTAGGAACACTGCTGCTCCGTCATCGTAACCGGTCCACAATATTGCGTCTGCACCAGCTGATTTCGCCTTCAGTAAGATTGTTGGTAATGAATTCATCTCGCTACCAAATGGTACTCTTTCGGTTAAAACAAGCGTAGCATTCGCATCGGTCACAGCTTGTGAATATGCTTCCATATGACTATCTCCCCAACTATCCTGACTTGCAATAATTGCGACTTTCTTGGCATTCATCGATTTCAACCACTCTGTGGCTGGTAATTCTTTCAAGGAATTCTTTATGTATCCATTGAATAGATAATCACTCTTCGAATTTATATATTCAGATGTTGAGCAAGGTGAATAAGTAACTATCTTTGCTTGGCTCTCTATCGGATTTGCAGCATCTATAAGGAAACTCCAGATCGGTCCAACGAAGACATCGGGTTTATCTGTCGCCAACATCTTTTGAGCAGCACTTACACTATCCTTCGGATTTGTCGCGTCGTCTTGATAGTCTATCTCCACATTTATGCCTTGCTTGGCTAGATCACTCTGAGCCAAATCCATTCCTTTCTTGATATCTTCTCCGTTAGTCGAAGCGGCTCCAGAAAGAGATACTATCGCACCGATCTTTATTGTCTTAGTAGATTTCTCGGTGCTATGAGCGCCAGTACCTCTGACAACCAAGACTACAACTACTACAATCATCAATACAATCACCCCTATTATCCAAAGATTTTTTGTAATATTCATATATTTAATAATATTAGTAATAATCATCCTTTCGGATATATTCACAATACCACGTTGACATATCTTTGTCAGTAGTTTATGATGACAATAATACTGACAAATAAGCCCATAATCTAGAACACATTTTACACATATGTCAACAATTCTTGATAATAAAGAGACAAAAGATATAGTCGAAACCTTGAAAAACCTAGGTCTTAACCCTAAGGAATCAGCTATATATTTGGCCCTGATTTCCTTGGGAGAAGTCGGCGCATCCCCTATAGTGTCCGAAACTGGACTACACCGTCAGTTTGTTTATGATAATTTAGCTTCTCTGGAGGAGAAAGGTCTTATCGGTCACTCCATTGTTAGAGGTCGCAAGAAATTTTATAACCACGGGTTATCCAAACTATCAGCCATGTTCGAACACAAGAAGCGCTTGGCAGATGATGTCATCAAACAGATTGAGAAAAAACTACTTCCTGTAGACATGCAGCAGTTCGAAATATATCGTGGCGTCGACACTTTCGTGACCAATGAACTAGAGATGATCAAATCAGTTAGCCCGGGTTCAAAAGTATATATTTTCGGTGGAACAGGTGATGGATATCACAAAACAATGGGACGTTTTCTCAATGAGTATGAATATATCAGAGTAAAAAAGAATATCGAGGTTATGTACCTAGGAAGTGCCGAACAAAAGAAATATCTTGAGACCAACAAGGACGAAAGACGTCTTTTCAATTATCGCCTCTTACCTAGCGGCTTCTCTGGTGAACTGAATATCTCGGTGTATGAAGACCGAGTGAGCCTAATCATGTTTAGTAATCCTATCGCTAGTTTCACCGTCATAAGTCCAAAAATTGCAAAGAGTTACATAGATTTCTTCATGGGGTTGTGGAATATTTCAAAATAGTTGATATTACACTCCTACCAACACCCCATCTTTCACAATCTTTATAGATGCAGGTGTATCAATGATTCCAGCGGAATCTACGTGGAGCTTGCCAAGAACGCCTTGGAAATCGCCGACACGCTGTATCTGCTTAGCAATAAACTCTGACGATGGTTTTCCTGGGCCACTATATGATTCGGCAGACTGCACAAGTATGTTAAATGCATCGTAGACATTTGGAACACCGAACGTAATGTCTTGATTGTATTTAGCCTTGTATTTAGCCTTGTATTTAGCAACAAAGTCTGGAGAAATCTCGCCATAGCCTACAGACCATAATCCTTCAAACACGGATTTGTCCTTGGCTAGCTCGAAATATATAGTTGATGATATGTCGTGAATACCTTGGTCTTGAAGTTGTCTAGTCAAAATCTCAAGTTCTGGCGACAGTGCCAACAAAGCATATAGATCCGGCTTGCTTGGAGCACTTTTGGCGATCAAACTCTTGAAATCTCGCTCACCTGGTTGAAACATTTGATCGGAGACGATAGTCACACCATATTGATTGGCCAGACTTTCAAGTGATGAATAGACAGCGAAGATTCCCTGATTATTTACCCTGAATATACCGAGTGTGTGCAAACCTCGCTTCTGCATTTCTGCAAGAAAAGCACGTGCAGCAGTATCCGGTGTCGTAAACAGTAAGAAATTGTAATCACCTTCTGCAATTTTAGGGTCAAAAGCTACACCAATATGCACAATGTGAGCTTTTTCTGTTATCGGTGATACTGCATTGCCTATAGGTGCATAAGCGTCAATGATAGCTGAAACTTTGTCTACATCGATAAGCTTTTGGGCGGCGCTTATGGATGACTTCACATCAAATGCGTTGTTGGCGATAACTAGTTCATACTTATATTTCGTGTTGGGAAGATCGTGCAAGGCCATTTCTAGGGCATTCTTCATACCTTCTCCAGCGAAAGCTTGTGTGCCAGTCAAAGGTAAAATGGCACCTATTTTAATTGTTTTCGTATCAGTATCGCGGCCCTGCGATATAGCAAATCCTATAAATATGGCCAATATTATGGCAATCGAAACAAATATGATATTTCTATTTTTCATAATGACTTGAGTATACATATTAGTTGTGGTATTGTAAAACTGTCGACGAATATCGACAAAGTATGTTCGATAAAATCTTTCAAGAACTAAACCTCTCATCAAATGCCCAAAGGGTCTTCAGTGACCTCTTGGACAAAGGCCCTTCAACTGCGCGTCAGATTGCGGAGCGACTGAACATTCCCAGACCTTCTGTATATGACAATATCAAGATCCTGACCACTCACGGTCTGGTGACCGAACGCGATGAAGAAAACAAAAAGATATTTTCTGTGGACGATATAAAGAATATTCCTGACCTCTTACAATCAAAGATAGATTCTCTCGAATCAGAAAAAACCAACTTCAAGAAGCTTTTACCTTCCCTTCTTAAGCAAACACATTTCATTGAACCAAAGATAAAGTTTTATTCTGGCAAGGAAGGATTGCGACAAGTCATGAACCACATCATGTGGCACAGAAATATTGACACGACCATCATGTGGCCAATGACAGAGATACTTCATGTCCTCGGCGCTGATTATCTTGAGGAATTAAATAGAAAGAGAATCCAAAGAAACATTTCTATACGCGGCATATATCCTCACAATTCCAAAACTGATTTTAAGAAGTTTCCATTTCTAGGTGTTGGTGGAAAACACCTGCGCGAAATCCGCCTAGCACCGAAGAGTATGGCTTGGGATATGGGCTACTGGATGTATGAAGATAAGGTTGCTTTCATATCTTCTCAGAAAGAATGTTTCGGATTCGTCATTCACAGTCGTGACTTTGCAAATCTGACCAAAACCCAATTTGAAGTGATCTGGAATTTATCCAAACAAGTGAAACCAGAGCCACAGTATACCGATAAGTTTTTGGAAGGTCTGGATCTTGAATAATTGTGCGGAGTATATTTACTTCACCTCCACAAAGCTTCCGCCTTTAACCTGCTGTATAACAGCTGCTCTTGAAGCTTCACAATCTTGGTTGAGAGTTACAGAACCCGTGACACCGTGATAATCCTTCACATTATTCGTAAGCCACTGACCAACGACGACCGGATCATTTGTACCGACCGCGGTTATAGCTTTGGCCAACAATTCTACAGAGTCATAAGTTGTGGCGGCGATAACAGGAGCATTGCCACCGAAACGTGTTGAGTACTCAGACTTGAAAGTCTTTGCGCTTTCACTGTCATTTTGGCTGACGTTTCCATTCCAATCATAATTGACGAAATATGCGCCATCGACGAGACTTAAGTCCTTCAAATTATCATTGATAATGGTCCAGCTATCACTAACTATCGCACCCTTCCAACCGAGCTCTTTCAGCTGCTTGAATATAGCTTGAGCCTGACCGGCAGCCGGGACGACGAGTAAAACATCCGGATTCAAGGCTGCAAGCTTCGTAATCTGAGTTCTGAAGTCAGTTGCATTCTTATCAAATGAATCAGCACCTTTCACAACGACACCTTGTCCTGAAACAGTCTGTGAAACAGAATCCGTCATAGCTTTGCCATAGTCATCGTTCAGGGTGAGTGCCGCAAAAGTCTTGGCTTTGAGATTTTGGGATACGAAGTTTCCCAGGCTCACACCAGATACCGGAGCTGTAAGAGTAAGACGGCATGTATTTGGCTGACCATCACTAAATACTGGAGTTACCGCTGCAGTTTCAAACTGAAAGTTGTGATCATTAACCACGGGCTTCCTTACAGCCAGTGAAACACCTGAACCATTTGTAACTGTGAAACGGATACCGCGTGCACTCAGACTTTGGTAAGCAGATAGAGCAATCTTGGGATCAAACTGAGAATCCTCATATACTGCTTCAAGCTTTTTGCCATTGATACCGCCTTTTGAGTTGATGTCGTGAATAGCAAGCGTCATACCTCTTTGGGCTGGCTGGCCATAAGCAGAACCATTACCAGTCAAAGATAAGATGGCACCTATCTTGATGGTATCGCTAGGTTTATTCTTTATTGCCGTAACGATACCAGCAACCACAATAACGATAATAATAACTAACACGCTCCAAATAACCTTATTTTTATTTAACATAATGTTTATTTCGTTAAGTGTCTATTTACTAATAAACGACTCATAATCGACACTAACAGACAATACTATATAGATTGCGTCAATGATTGTCTACCTGTCGTCAAAAAGCGACAATTCTGCTATAATAGGCTCATGATCGAAGATGTATTAAAAACTTTAGGAGTCGAGGGTGGCGCACAGCGTATTTATCTAGATCTTCTAGAATCTGGAGCAGCTTCTGCGCGCATGATTTCCCAAAGACTGTCTATGCCCCGCCCCACCGTGTATGACGGACTCAATGATCTCATAAATCGCGGTATGGTTGTATCAAAGTCTGAAGATACGAAAACTATTTTCGGTGCAAGCGACCCTAACTACCTTCTTCAGCTTCTCGACCAACAGACTGCCTCCATAGAACATGGAAAAAAATTACTCAAGGAGATATTGCCATCACTCAAAAAGAAGACTAAAACTGTTGAACCACAGATAAGATTCTTCGCCGGCAAGGAAGGCATACAGAAAATATTCAATGACGTCTTGTGGTACAAGAATATTGAAACATATTCTTTGTGGCCAACACACAAGATGATGGCTATCCTTGGACCTGAATATCTTGAGTGGCATAACAAGAGGCGCGTAGCGAACAATACTTCACTCAAGGCGCTTCGAAGATACGATTCCAAACTAAACTTTCAAAAATATCCTTTCATGGCAAATAAAAAGGAGGACCTACGCGAACTTCGATATGCTCCGAAGTCTATGCACTTCGAAATAAGCTATTGGATATACGCCGACAAGGTCGCCTTCGTCTCAGCAAGCGAAAAACCTTTCGGATTTATAGTTCACAGCGAGGAGTTCGCGGCCTTGGTTCTTATGCATTTTAATGTAATATGGAATATCTCTAAGTGATTATCATGTCCTGCCACACATTACTTATCAGCGATATTCATATTGGATCGAAGATTTGTCGCACAGATAAGATCATCGAGCTCCTGAAGACGGCTCGATTCAAAACTCTGGTTATAAATGGCGACCTCTTCGACACCGAAGTTACAAAGTCGTTTGACGATAAGCATTGGCAACTTGTTTCGCTGATAACTGAAATAGCCAAGACACGTAAAGTCATCCTCGTCGGAGGTAACCATGGTCGCAACTTAGATCATCTTGCTAGAAATATGGGAATCGATATCGTCGACGACCTAGCATTTACCATCGGTCAAAATAAGTTTTTATGTCTGCACGGAGACATGTTCGACCCTTTTGTGACGCATCTACCAAATATCACGCGCGCCTTCGGTGACATGTTTTATGTCATACAGCACATGAACAGAGACAACCAAAGTTCTTCAATGTTTATCAAGCGTTTGAGTAAGCGTGTACTTGGAGTCTCTTCTCATAGACAGCAGCGCCTTGCAACACATCACGCTTTGCAGAGAGGGGCGAACATCGTCATCTGTTCTCACACACACTTGCCATACACCGGTTCGAAAGACGGCGTGCTCTATATAAATTCCGGCTCATTTTGTGACAATCCATCTACTTACGTGACTATCGATAATTCTGGGAATGCGAATCTTGAGAAGGTGTAATATTTCATCTCGCAATCACCTTCGTTTTTACATATCCACTGCTTTACCTCCTTTTATCACGAACAAGGAGTAGTTTGCGTCAGATCTGTCATTGTTGGAGTCGAAACTTATAGTTCCACTTATACCTTGGTACTTCGCGTGACTTAGATATGATTTCACACCAGCAGATGTTTCACCATTTTCTTTTATACCTTGTGCAATCATGGCGATAGCATCGTATTCGGCTGCACAGATATTGACTTGAGGACAATCCTGACCATATTTTGCTTTGTATTTTGCAAGAAGAGCATTCAATCCGTCCGATCCGTGAAAGACGTAGTCACCACCTATAGCTCCGTCGAGCAGGGCTGTATGATTGGTGAGCAAAGGTGCAGCTTTCAGGATATTGTCATTCACGAACAACGCTTTTGGCTGGAATTTGAGTTGCTCAATCTGTGTAAGGACAGTTTCACCACTTGGGACCGTCTGCACACTCACAAACAAGACATCTGCTTTCACTGCTTGTAACTTTGTAAGTTGGGTTCTGACATCTGTAGCGCCAGAGACAAATGATTCGCTAACTATCTTCACACCGGAGTCTTTGAGATCATTCTCCATAGCTATCTTGAGACCTTTTGCATAATCTGTCTCTTCGTAAATGACCGCCACCGTCTTGTAACCTTTCGCAATAACCTGGTTGGACAATAATTTTGCCTCCTGACCATCTGACGCCCAGTTTCTGTAGAAATTTGGCGATACTGCTGTGAGTTTCGAACCTGATGTCACAGTACCGAGCAAGACCGTATCATTTTTCTCCAAGTTTGGCGCGACCGCAGATACAGTTCCACTACATGCGACTGAAGTCATGATATGTATACCATCTACGTTCACTGTCTTTTCAAAAAGTGAGACCATCGTTTTCGGATCACACTTATGATCTTCTGAAACAAGTTCAAGTTTCTTGCCATTTATGCCTCCAGTCGCATTTATATCTTCAACAGCTATCAAAGCCGCTTTCTGTGCAGGTTCGCCGTATGATGCTAGACCTCCTGTGAGTGGATAAAGGCCGGCTATTTTTATAGTTGCTGTATTACCCTTTTGCGAAACAAGCGCTGTCACGATAATCGCTATCACTATGACTATCGTTACCACTGTCCAGATAATTTTCTTCATATATTTATAATATTAATTGCTAATATTTAATAACAACACAAGTATACACGATTGTATACGTATTGTCAAGTAGTTTTGACATTTACTGTCCACAATTGACTTATTTATAGGCTCGTTTATACTATATGCATATTACTGTCGTAAATTATTAACAACATGGAATCAAACCAAAGTACAGCCATATTAAAGGAGATTGGATTGTCTGAGCAGGAGATAAATGTCTACATCGGTTTACTCAAAACTGGTGGTTCAGACGCCACCACTCTGGCCAATGAAATAGGCATAAAAAGGACCACTGTATACCCTATTTTGGAGAAGCTAATTTCGAGTGAGATCGTGACTTCGCTTGAGCAAGGAAAGAAGCGTTT
>CAIPWS010000023.1 GCA_903868845.1 uncultured bacterium | reverse complement strand
GGCCAATTCTTATCTGCGGCTGTCTGGAGACTACGGAGTAAGTGCTCCAAGACATCGTAAATATGTGTTCCTCTCTGCTCCACCCCCTTTCCTTTCTCTAGTTCTGGCAAGAAATGGCTCAGTAGACCTGTTTCATGAAGCATTTCAAGTCCCAGCTTTGGGTTTGGCGACATGACTATCTTGGTGAATTCGTCACGGATTCTTTCGATCGATACATCCTTGATGTGCCCATTTTGGCTAGATATGGCTTTATAAGTAGCTTTTTCAATCGTGAAACCTAGTTCCACAGCCAATCTTATAGCTCTCATCATACGCAAAGCGTCTTCGTTGAAGCGGTCTGTCGAATCCCCCACAGTTCTAATGACTTTGTCCTTTATGTCGCTGAACCCAGAATACAAGTCTACTATGTCCTTAATTGCCCCATCGGACAATGATACGGCTATGGCATTTATCGTGAAGTCACGTCTTTTTAAATCATCTTCAAGTTTGTCGCTGAAAGATATTTTGTCTGGATGTCTGCGATCTGAATACCCTGTTTCTACCCTATATGGTGTCACTTCTATAGAACGCACGGTTTCGTCTACTTCCCCACCCTCATTTATGACAGCAACTGTGCCAAAAGTATTTTCATATACTGTTTTTGTAAATATTTTTTGGATATCTTCAGGTTTTGCGTTTGTTGTTACATCCCAATCTTTTGGTTTTCTTCCAAGAAAAATGTCACGTACGCATCCGCCTACGAGATATGCTTCGAAACCAGCTTTTTCTAGGCCGACGATTACGTTTACCACCTCGGCTGGAATAGGGCTATTTTGAGCCATTTTCATGAATATATCGTAGCATTATTTGGGGTTTTTGGCTATATGCGCTACTATGATGAAGCATTTCGTTAAGTTTGTGTAGAAGTTTTTTGAGAAGACGAATAGCGTGAGACGAATGCCCTCGTAGTGAAATGGATATCACACCAGTCTTCGGAACTGATGTTGGGGGTTCGAATCCCTCCGAGGGCACAGGATAACTAATACGAAAAATTTTGTAAAAAAAGAAAGTTGCGCTATACTAAGGCACGTTCGTTTTCAAATAAATATTGCGGGTATTGTTTAATGGTAGGACGCGTCCTTGCCAAGGACGAGGTGGGAGTTCGATTCTCCCTACCCGCACACTTCATGGCCTATAGGTTATCCAATAACCGATTTTGTGCTGGTTTGTGCCTCAGTAACATAGTTATAGACTAGTTTTAGTCATAAAAACTCATCAAAAGATGTCCCTGTCCGGATTTCCTTGATAAATGGCTAACAATATAAGGCTATCCCCAATAACTGTGGATAACTCTGTGGATGTCGTTTATAAAAGACACAAAATATGGCCAATTATCGTCGTTTTTGTGTATTATATGCTGTCTTTTCGTCATGTGGCTCAACTCGGGCGTATATGGGGATATAGTTTTAAAAGTCACCCGAAATGTGTTGGAAAATGGAAATGATTTCACAAGAAACATGCAAAAAGTCTCTACTAGGTGTACTGGTAACATTGGTGAGGATATAGCTGCGAAATTTCTTATTTCACAAGGTTTTCGCATAATTGAAAGGAATTATCGTAAGAAATATGGTGAAATAGACATTATTGCTCGAACTGAAGGTGAGGTTCCACGTGAAACAGGGTATATCCATTTCTTTGAGGTGAAAAGTATAAATGTATGGAGTCTAGCCGGTATTGGCGGTAAGACCGATCATAAAGGTCACAACCCTGAAGAAAATGTCCATTCATTCAAAGCGAGACAGATAAGAAGAATGATACAGACCTACGCTTCGGCCGTACCCGACGCACCATTTCAATTTCATGTTATTTGTGTTTATATGGATGCTCGGGCTAGATTGGCAAGAGTGAAGTGGCTTAAAAATATAGTCATATAGAATATTTTGTGCTACGATAATGCGACGGAAAAGAATTGTAAGGAAGGGGAGTATGAAAGTTATTTGTAATTATCGGGGCGTGGTGTAACGGCTAACATGCCTCTTTTGGGAAGAGGTGACTCCGGGTTCGAATCCCGGCGCCCCGACAATATGATAGATTTGATCAAAAAAATAGTGCTATTCTTCGATAAGCTCGAGGACAACGTTCGTGAGCATCTGAGCCGCTATCCTATCGTGTATACATTTATTGGCGGAGTTGCAATAGTCTTGTTTTGGAGAGGTGTCTGGCACACTGCTGATATACTTCAGACGCAGGGCGGTTTTCTTGGATGGATTTTCTATGAGCCAAATAGTCTCATTATCACAACTATAGTTTTGTTGATGACGGGTTTGTTCGTTTCGTATTTTATAGGGGATACAATTCTCATGAGTGGGCTTAGAAGACAAAAAAAGACAACAGAGAAAACAGAGAAGGATGTTGAGGAAGAAGAGGCCGAGTTGAAAAGTATGAGATCTGCAATCAAGGATATAAAGAAGGAAGTAGACGAGATAGAAAAGGTTGTGGAGATGGAACAGGCGGCGCATCATCCAACAGAGAAGAAGGCCTAGAGAATATACAAATGATTTGCTAGTATAAATTGTCCATGCGGGATTAGTTTAATGGTAAAATAACAGTTTTCCAAACTGTGGTTGGGAGTTCGATTCTCCCATCCCGCACAACCAAGGTCGACGCTGATGCATGGCTTAACAGAGCCATTGCGTAGTCCGAGACCCCGATGCGTCAAAAATTTTAGTGAGTATGTGAGCCGTATTTTCAGTCCGATTCTCTGCTCCATAAAACGCCGAAGTTGTTTTGTGGTAGTATATTTTTCCAGTTACTTTGTTTCTCCGGTGTCGGTTGATTTGGTTAGCTCAAGTTTTTTGTCCTTAAGAATGATCTTACTTTTTATACACGACAGTACTTCTCGCTTTTCAATCAATAGTCCATTTTGAAGAAGGTATTTTGTAAATGTCTTGATACTTACATCGAGATCTTTTCTTGATTGCATTGGATCTTGTTTTAAAACACCTGACTGGAATATGGTAAACCTTTTAACTTCCTTCTCGAGTTTCTGTCGGAGCTCGCTTTTATCTAGATTCATCTTGTCTATTATTAGTAATATCTCATCTATCAGGGCGGCCTCATTTACTGGCTCGTTAGGGCAGTCTCGATCTTTCACACCGGTACATCTATAGTAGACATAACCGCGTGTTTCACCAGTTTTCAACTCTTTAACCTTTTCTTCGGCCGTAATCCCAGAGCCACAATAACCACAGGTAAGCATTCTAGTGAACATAAACTCTCGGCCATACATTTTCTTTTTATCAGTCTTTATTTTTTCTTGCACAATATCAAATAACTCTTTGGTTATGAGTGGCACATGTTTACCGTTATACCATTCACCACTACCCATTGGGTATTCAAATACGCCATAGTAGAAAGGTCTACGTAGAAGGCGATAAATATTACCGAGAGCTAATAATTTACCAGTTCTTGTTTTAAAGTTGAGTTCTTTTAGCCATTTATATACCTGTCTACCAGAATAGTTTTCATATGCCACCTTCTCAAATACTTTCTTGATTATAGGCGCTCGCATCGGATCTACGATTACCTGACATTTTTCGTCTTTGTTTTTGCTGTTGAGGTATCCAGTAAGCGCTAGGGAAGGCTTCAACCCCATTGCCGCCCTTGATCTTAATCCGCGTTTCACATTAATCACCTTGTTATCATTCTCGAGCTTGGCTTGTGAACCAAGGATCATCAACATGAACTTGTCATTTGGCGTATTCATGAATTTTTGACCATAGGTTCGTATCTCCAAGAGCTTCTTCTGATCCATGAGATCGACAATTCTACCAAGATCCCCAGCATTGCGAGCGATACGGTCAGGCGCCCACGTTAGTATTCCATTGAATTTACCTTGCTTAAGTTCCTCGACAATCTCGTTGAAAACGGGTCGTTGCCCAGCTTCCTTAGCAGAATGAGATTCTTTTTTCATCACCACGATCTCAAGATTGTCTGCTGTCGCCATTTTCTCCATCTCTTTGATCTGGGAGTCAATGGATAGAACTTGTTTGTCCTCCTGTTCCGTACTTTTTCTTGCGTAAAGACAGTAAATTAGCTTTACAGGGACTGCTACTTTGGCCGCAGTGCCCACGGGCGCTTGTGTTGCATAGGTCATATACTCAAGGGATGACACAACCCATCCGAGGAGTCTAGGATGCCTCGGAGTTAGTAAGCTGTATGTGGCTTTTTTATCTTAGACCTAATATACTTTTGTTATGTGGGTTATTTTTGCATTATCAGCATCACTTTTTTGGGGACTGACATATGTTCTCGACGAGAAGATATATGAAAAAGTTTCTGTTATAACTTCTTTAGCCATAACGTCTTTTTTCGCGTTTATTGTATTGTTCATAGTGTCGTACTTTACCGGTAATTTAAAAACAGATGTTCAACAAATTATCACCAATAAAGGTCTGTTCATATTAGTAATTGCAGGCACTGTTACTTTGATAATTGCCGAACTATTTATCGGTTTTTCAATTAGTTCAAAAAATGCAACTCTCGCTGGTCTAATCGAAATATCATACCCGATATTTATTGCTATCACCGCTTATGTTTTATATAAAGAAAATCAGCTCAATTTAAGTACGATAATAGGGGGGGTATTGGTTTTCTTGGGAGTTGGAATAATCTATTTCTATAATAGATAGCTCTGTTGAGCCAATTATAGTGCCATTGACATAAGTGTAAAAGGTGATATAATATGAATGTATAAAGTTCTTTGATAGTCAGTTGCATTCGCCTCAGCACATAGTGGCTCAACATGGCCTTTGTGTGCTGTGGCGAAACCGTGCAGGTTAGCCGAAAAGCTCGTTACGAGCAACAGCACAACAACGCATGACAATGTCCGAAAGGATAGTCATGAAAGGAGCTAGAAATGAGCGATCGAAATACATTCAGTGCGGGACTTGGTGCAAAAGTTTGTGGCGCAGTTGCCGATGAAAACGGCACCCCGCTTGAACTCAACAAGTTTGCGGAAAGTCCGGAACTGGTTCGTGGTCTTCTGGCAGTCCTTCGCGGGAGACGTGCCCCCTCACGTCCCACCTGATATACTCTTTGAATGATTAGGAATCAGTTCTTGTCTTTGCTCCGGAAAGTAATACGAGCTGGAGCAGAAGCTCAAATCGCAACCTGTCGTTGTGTGCGTTGTTGTAATGAAAGGCGAAAGCGTTTAGGTAAGACTGGATATGCTTCTTTGAAACACTCTTGTAAGTCCCTTTAAGGCATCTCTTAACATGTGCCCAAAATGATTCGACTGTGTTTACGTGTACATCTCCTCGAACATACTCCTTTTTTGTATGATTGACCATATAGGTTTCATATAGCTTGTCAGTATCGATATACCCAGGGTCTTCATCTGTCATGAAGCGGGTACCAAGGCGTTCAACGTGATCTGTGACAAATCTTCCTGTTGAGACCTTACCCTTGTTCTCAATTACTTTTACTCTCACTTCTCCATGTCTCTCAATTGCTGCCATGGCCAATGATTTTGCTTTAAAGGCCTCACTCATGCTTTTTCCTCGTGTTCTTCCACCAAGATACGTCTGATCCGCTTCAACAATGCCAGAAAGCTTTTTTGTACCTTGTACAAGCGAGGATCTTAAAAGAGAAAGTATTCTCCAAGCACATTTCCTTGTAACAGAGAGGTTCCTCTTCATTTCCATGGCAGATATGCCACTTTTAGCATTTGAAAACAAGAGCATAGCATGAAACCATAGTATCAAAGGGGTTCTCGACTTCTCAAAGATTGTGCCTTTAAGTGGAGAGAGTTCGTGTTTACATCTACCACAACGAAAGCATTTTTTGTTCCTTCTCAAAGAGAATACACCGCCACAAGAACATCGTTTATCATGTACTGCATTGAACACGAATTCAAGGCACGCTTTGTTCGTCGGAAAATCACGGCTTAATTCGCGTATCCCATATTTAGAAAACTTAGACATACCAACATTCTAGCAATATTTAGCAATATATTGGTGGGACGTGAGGGGGCACGTCTCCATCCGAGGGCTCAATTTCCATATACATGTAAATAGTGTGTGCCGGCAGGGGTGACAAATGTTTTTAAAAACGACCACTTAGCTTTGCACAAGTGTACCCTTGTCAACATCTATAAACTAGAATCGCCCTGTTGAGCCATTCTTGTTTATAGATGTGTATAAACCCACATTTGAAACGACACCATCATCCGCTCGCCTCAACCATTCTGCTGGCATGCACACGAGACATATCAGACCTGCCTTCACAACGTCAGCTCAGACACATCTCCCTGAGCACCTCCGTGAAAGTGACCACAAAATGGTCACTTCGCAAAAGGTCTAAAAACACCCCACAAACCTCGCAAAAATCACCGAAATATGCAATACTTTTCAAAATGACTTCTTGGCGAGATATAGTAACTTTGTGCATACTTTTCCTCTCTCTTTACTTCGAGGTCTTTATGCTGGTGACATATGTCAGAAGACGCCATTTACTTCACGGACGCACCAGAACTGATCCCCAAACCCATCCAGACCTCCCAGATGTAACTATCATAGTTCCCTGCTTCAACGAGCAAAAAACTCTTTCAGCAACGATCAATTCCCTCCTATCACTCGATTATCCGAAGGAAAAACTGCACATCATGGGCATAGACGACGGATCTACAGACGGCACACTCGCCGAACTAAACAAATTCAAAGGAAACCCTCAAGTCGAAATCATTCACAAAGAAAATGGTGGCAAACACACAGCCCTCAACCTCGGCATCTCTAGATCAAACTCAGAATTTATCGGGTGTCTAGATGCTGATTCATATGTGGAGCCGGATGCATTGTTGCGCATAGTAAAAAGATTCAAGGACACAGAGGTCATGGCTGTAGTGCCTTCATTGCATATATACAAGCCAAGTACACCTGTTCAGAAGATGCAGAAAGTCGAATACACTCTTGGAGTTTTCTGGAGAAGTATCCTCGCTGAACTCAATTCCCTTTATGTGACACCTGGACCATTTTCGATCTTTAGAAAATCTGTTTTTGATATAGTTGGCAACTACAGAAAGGCACACAACACTGAAGATATGGAAATGGCTATGCGCCTCCAATCCTTCGGCTGCAAAATAGTTTGTGCAAATGATGCGGTCGTCCACACATCTTCGCCTCGCACTATTCCAAAACTTTACAAACAAAGAGTTCGTTGGACTTCTGGAACATTGCAAAATCTCCGCGATTATAAGCGCCTCT
>CAIPWS010000022.1 GCA_903868845.1 uncultured bacterium | reverse complement strand
TTACAGATGGAGTCAATTATTATTTGATTTTGTTAGTTTTGGCGCTGTCGCTAATAGTCACCGGTCCGGGTATCTGGGCTAGAGACATTCTAGGCCTATAGCATCGAGGTTGTAATTCTCTTGTAGAACCAGCGCTTACTTGTCTCAACAAGTACGAGATATACCGCCACTATGATGGTGATGATGAGTAGTGTTTCTGCTGGCAGAGCTACGAAATTGAAAAACTTCCCTATCGGCAAAAGCGTTACACCCCAACCAACAAATATTGCCAGTATCATGCTCAAAGTAAGACTTGTACTTGGGAAACTATTTAGGAATGGCAATTTCTTTGTGCGAATGAGGAAAATAACAAGTGACTGTGTGGTCAATGATTCCAAGAACCATCCAGTCTGAAATGCATGCTCGCTGAAATGCAAAACCCCAAACAATATAGCGAAGGTTGTGAAGTCGAAAAGTGAACTGACAAGTCCAAACAAAAGCATAAATCTCTTCACAAATGATATCTCAAACCTAACTGGTTTCTGTATAGATTCCTTGTCGACATTGTCGAGTGGTATGGCGAACTGCGATGCATCATAAACCAGGTTATTGAAGAGTATCTGCGTTGGAAGCATAGGTAAAAATGGTAGAAACAATGAGGCGCCAGCCATCGAAAACATATTTCCGAAGTTCGAGCTTAGCTCCATCATCAAGTATTTGAGTGTATTTATAAAAGTCTTTCTTCCGTCTATAACTCCAAGCACAAGATCTGCCAAACTCTTATTCATCATGATCAGGTCAGCGGCTTCTTTGGCGACGTCGACAGCGTTGTTCACAGAGATTCCTACATCTGCGGCTTTGAGAGCCGGAGCATCATTTATACCATCTCCCATATAACCGACGACGTGCTTATTGCTCTGCAGTATGGAAATAATTCTCTTCTTTTGATCTGGAGAAATTCTGCAAAATATTGTTGTCTGTTCAACCTTCACCTTCAATACTTCATCGGACATGCTGTTGACCTCTGTGCCAGTTAGAAGACCTTTCACTGGCAACTGAATATCGTGAGCGATCTTTTGACTGACCATCTCATTGTCCCCAGTCAAAACTTTTATCTCTATTCCATATCTTTCAAGCCTGCGCAATGTGTCCGAAACTGAAACTTTGGCAGGATCAAGGAAGGCTATGAAACCTTTGAAGATCATGTCATTCTCATCCTCCTTCGAATAATCAGCCTCTGCATCAACCTCTTTTATGGCCACAGCCAAAACTCTGAAACCTTCTTTACTAAGTTCCTGATATTTCTCTATTATTTTTTGGAAAAGTTCGGCGTCAAGTGGTGTTTTAGCATCTTTGTAATGTGAACAGATATTTATCACCTCTTCAGGCGCACCTTTTGTTATAAGAGTTGTCTGATACGAATCCTCAATGATCAAAGTATCCCTTTTGCGATTGTAGTCGAAAGGTATTTCATCTTTCTTGTTGTATCGACTTATATCTATCGTCTTAAACTCTTTCACCGCAGCGTCGAGTGGATTTTTTATCGAGGCGTGAAATACACTACTGATATACGAGTAAAGAAAAACCTCTTCAGATTCTTGGCCCAGACCATCTATATGCTTCACGAGCACGATCTTATCTTCAGTAAGTGTTCCAGTCTTGTCGGTGCAAAGTATGTCCATACTTCCAATGTTTTGAATAGCTGACAGCCTCTTCACTATGATTCCACGCTTGGC
>CAIPWS010000021.1 GCA_903868845.1 uncultured bacterium | reverse complement strand
TAAACTTGGTCGAGCTATCGACCTACCAAAACAGCTACCGAGGAATGTATTTTGCCGCACAAGCGGCGCTTTCAAAAAACTAACATTAGAAAATGTAGCATACTTGGAGTAGAAAATCAAAACCTTTTACATGTTCAAAATGCACCAAGAGGCGAGTTGCTATGGTATACTTTTATAGGTGGTCATATTATAAATAATTACAAATTTCTATGAATACACACATAAAGACAACATCGGTTACATTGACACCAGCTACATCAGAATACTTGAAGAAACACATAGCCAAACTCGAGCACATCTTCGCAGGAGACGAATCTGTGAAGTGTGATATAGAGATCGGTCGCACGACATCACATCATAACAAAGGTGATATTTTCAGAGCCGAAATACACATAGTCGGCCACAAACAAAACATCTTTGCTGAAGCTGAAAGATCAGACTTGCTCATCGCTATCGACGAAGTATTTTCTGACGCGGTCTACGCTCTCACTTCTCGAAGAAAGAAAGTCATTGCTTCCGCACGTCGTGGTGGCGCAATATTGAAGGGTATGATAAAAGGCCTTTGGTCCTAAGAAAGATATCCTCTCAAGAAAGAATCATAAGTCATCTCCTTACTACCTTCTGGGATGACTTTTTCGATTGTGAGTTTTCCATTCCATGAAGCTTTTGTTATTTTGACTCTGATGCTTTTACCGCCATGATCTATCATGAAAAATGCCTGAGGCCATTCATGAAATGCTTGTATCTTACGAAAGGTAACATACTGGTCTGCAGGACTTGCTGTCGAATTTGGTTTCATGAGCTCAAAGTCGATAAGCCCATCTTCTTTCTTAGTTTTTTTTGTAAATGTAGCCGAGTCATGATTTTGCGCCTTTGCGATGATCTTATCTTGAGTCCAATCTGCAAGTACGCCTGCCAATAGATCAGCACCTTTTTTCGCCATAAACTCTTCGAAATCCTCGTAGCATGGCCACTCATTTATATGGATATTTTCTTGCACGACCAGTGGACCATGATCCATGTCGGCGTCTATTTCCATGATGGTAACGCCAGTATCCTTGGCGTCATCGAGTATGGCGGCTTGAAGTGGTGAAGCACCACGGTATTTAGGCAAAAGGGAAGGATGGATATTTAGTGTTTTCTTGCTTGGAATATCGAGAACTGCTTGAGGAATTATCTTTCCATACGAAGCGACTATAAAGACATTAATATTCGCAGTCGGCGCATTTTTGTTCACTTCATCTTTTAGTTTTGAAATGAGTGCTGCATCCAACTTCGCTGGATCATAAACGTTGATTTTTCTTTCTTGCGCCCACGCTTTTACCGGATTTGGTGTGATCGTCATCTTGCGACCTTGAGGTTTGTCTGGAGTAGTGATGACAAGACTCGGTATTACCCCTTGTTTCTCTAGTTCATCTAAAACAATCACGGAAAATCGTGATGAACCGAAGAATGCAAATTTTATATTTTTATTTTCTGGCATTTTCTTGCGCCTTTCCACTTTTCTCTTTCTCTTTCTCCTTTTTACTTTTAACTTTCTACTTTCTACTTTTATCTTTCAACTTTTTTGCAATTCCGCTATCTCTTCATCTGTCATTTCCCAGACTTCATTTGCATGATCGGTGAAAAGTGTTCCTTCTAGGTGATCTGTTTCGTGTTGGAAAATCTGTGCCAACAATCCACTTGCTCCACGTTCGATCTTTGCACCTTTTTCGTCGTATGCTTGAAGTGTGACTCTTGCTGAGCGTTTGATAGTTCCATATAACCATCGAACAGATAGGCAACCTTCTTCGACTTCCGTTTTCTCCTTCGAGCGGCGTATTATGACTGGATTTATGAAGATGAGATCTGTCGGACTTCCTGTGTATGTTTTGTCTGCTTGAGCAAGAAGTGAGCCAGAAACGACAAATATACGTAATGATGCTCCTATCTGTGGAGCTGCTATAGCTACCCCATCTTTCTGAGAAGCGAGAGCAACGCGCATATCTTTTATAAGATCCTTTATCTTCTTTGAAGTTATATCTGCCACAGGAACTTCCTTGGCAGTTTCTCGCAAGACAGGATTTTCTTTCTGCACAATATTGGGAATCTTGGCTTCTTTTGGCATGAGCGTATTATAGCAAACTTTCTGGATCGATCTTTACACTTATATGTTGTGGCAAAATTCTAAGCTTTTCTACAAGACCTTTGATTGGCCAATGCGATGTATTCATCTTGACCAGACCGTGGATGACAGAATTGTTGGATTTATTTGCTTTGGTAAATGCAGGGAAGACATCTAATTCACTAGGTGCAATATCTGGAGCGATAAGGGATTTTATATTTGCTATTTCTTTTGCTATAGAATCTTTTTCTCCTTCTATGGAAATTTTTATCAAAATAGAAAATGGTGGATACATAAATTGCTTTCTTTCTCGGATCAT
>CAIPWS010000020.1 GCA_903868845.1 uncultured bacterium | reverse complement strand
TTTCTTCGAGAGCGACTGGAGCTACGAGTTTGACTTTGAATGTAACTGTGTCACCTGGCATAACCATTTCAACCTTTTCGTTGAGGGTTACTTCACCAGTAACGTCTGTTGTACGAATATAGAACTGAGGTTTATATCCTGTAAAGAATGGAGTGTGGCGACCACCTTCTTCCTTCTTCAAAACGTAAACTTCAGATTCAAATTCTGTGTGTGGCTTAACTGAGCCAGTCTTTGCAAGAACCTGACCACGAGAAACGTCATCCTTTGCAGTACCACGGAGGAGGAGACCGGCGTTGTCGCCAGCGATTCCTTCTTTGAGCTGTTTGTTAAACATTTCGATACCAGTGATAGTAGTCTTTGTTGTGTCGCGGAAACCGATGATTTCAACTTCTTCACCAACTTTGATCATACCGCGTTCGATACGACCAGTAACAACTGTTCCACGGCCTTCGATTGAGAAGATGTCTTCGATAGGCATGAGGAAAGGTTTGTCAGTCTCACGAACTGGCATAGGGATATAGTTATCCAAAGCATCCATAAGTTCGCCGATCTTTGCTTCCCAAACTGGATCTCCTTCGAGAGCCTTGAGGGCTGAACCGCGGATAACTGGAGCTGCTTTACCATCGAAACCTTGCTTTGTGAGGAGTTCACGCACTTCTTCCTCGACGAGGTCGATGAGATCTTTTTCTTCAACTGCATCACACTTGTTCAAAAAGACAACGATTTTTGGCACACCAACTTGTTTTGCAAGGAGAACGTGCTCGCGTGTCTGTGGCATAACACCATCAAGAGCTGATACGACGAGAACAGCACCGTCCATTTGAGCGGCACCAGTAATCATGTTTTTGATATAGTCGGCGTGTCCTGGAGCGTCGATGTGAGCATAGTGACGAGTAGGAGATTCATACTCGACGTGTGCTAGAGAAATAGTAACGATCTTTGAAGCGTCACGAACTGTACCGCCTTTTGCGATATCTGCGTATGACTTATTCTGAGCAAGGCCTTTCTTTGCCTGAACTGCAAGAATAGCTGTAGTAAGAGTAGTCTTTCCGTGGTCGACGTGACCGATGGTTCCTACGTTAACATGGGGCTTGGTACGATTAAATTCTGCTGCCATAGTATTATTTGTTTAGTGCTTTAACTTTTTACGTTTAGGCGTGATGCCAAGCGTCAAAAGTTAAAGATAAAGTTATTAATAGTTTATAAATTAATAGTCGGACGATTTAAATAAGCGAACGACTAATAAAACGCCGGGTAGGCGAATTCAGACATACTAGCAAGTGAGCTGCTAGTTGTCAAATCAGCGCCAAAAAACCGCCTTTACGGCAGTTTTTGTTTATTTATTCACTTATATTAAGGAATGTTTTCACAGAGTCCCAAATAGAAGCCGTAAGTCCTGGTTGATCGAGCCCAATTGGGCCATTTGTATGTTCAATAGCAACTGACTCCCTATCTGAAGTAATTAAATTCTTTCCATTAACACCGCCCCATGCTTTTGCCACAACATTAACTAATTGTTTTCGTACGTTTGTATTATAGAAACGTATAGTCAAAGCGTAACTACCATCCTTTATTCTTTGCATATCTAATCCGGTATTATTATCCTGAAGATTAGTGCAAGAATTTGTCTTCCCTCCTTCAGGCATAACAGATGTCCACGATACTGATTTGGGATTACATGAAAATTCTAGAGTAACATCTGCTGGGTCATACTTATTACCGTCAAAAGTCACCTTAAAATTTTCTGTGTGACTATTTGTGTCTTTAATATCACGAATTGAAGTGAGATGAATCTTTAGTTTTGATGTAGGTGTAGTAGAAGATACCGTATTGCTTGGCGGAATACTTCCTGATGTTGAATGAATTACTGTAGCTGCTTGCACCCCAGTCACCTGTGCCTGCGCAGATATTACTGAGAGAGTTGCTATGCCGAACAATAGAGCGAACGAGAAGGTGCTGAGGAGAAGTTCTTTCTTCAAATTTTTAATTGTAAACATATTATATGGATGATGTTACTGCCCCAGTAAGAGAAGTGGTTTGAGCGGATTGCCC
>CAIPWS010000019.1 GCA_903868845.1 uncultured bacterium | reverse complement strand
TCCGCGATCGAGTAATGTGACTGGAGTTCAGACGTGTGTCTTCCGATCTGTCTTCCCTAACCTAGCAAAACGTGAGCATAGCAAAAACCTCATACCACTTCTCCGAAAACTTTTAGATGGCTCTGATCTGTATGCCGATAATAAAAATATTTCAAATGAAGAATATGGTGGCACAATCGCCTCTCTTACAAATCTCTTAGCAGACAAAAACGCTGATTTACTTAATTCGATAAAAAACCCGCACTCAGATTTTCTAAAAAAAATCCCCAGAATAGATGTCATCGCTGTTACAGAAGGCCCAGGACTTGAACCGGCTCTATGGGTCGGTATAAACTTCGCAATAATACTTTCAACTCTTTGGCATATTCCAGTAAGAGCTGTGAACCACATGGAAGGACATATTGTCGGATCACTACTTCATTCAGATAAGCCGTATGGGACTTGGCAAACTCTCAAAGAATTGGCACTGCCCTCAATTGCCCTACTTATAAGTGGTGGCCACACAGAAATAGTCAAAATAGAGAAAAGTGGCACACGTTACAACTACACAATCATTGGCCAGACGAAAGATGATGCTGTTGGTGAGGCTTTCGACAAGGTCGCAAGGCTACTTGGTCTACCATATCCTGGAGGACCTCATATATCAAAACTTGCATATGAAGCCAGGGAGAAAAATATCATTTCAACAATCAAACTTCCTCGACCAATGATAAATAGTAGCGACTGCGACTTTTCATTTTCAGGACTCAAAACCGCTGTACTCTACGCTACAAAAAAGTTAACAGACAAAGATGGTCAGCTTGCTTATGGAGCCAAAGCCGGGCTAGCTAGAGAGTTCGAGGAAGCTGTGGTTGAAACTTTGAGCAAAAAATTGATAAAAGCCATCGAAGAAACCAGTGCCGAATCTATCATCATTGGTGGCGGCGTCAGTGCGAATAGAGCTTTGAGAGAAAAACTTGGCGAGGTCGCTGCCGAGTTTTCCATACCACTATTTCTTCCAGACCAACACGTCTCTGGTGATAATGCTCTCATGATCGCTCTGGTCGCCGCTATAGAAAATAGTCACAACGTGAATTCAGCACCATCATCTCACATAGTTGTATCGGATTCTCCACAAGCCGATGGAACAAAAAGTTTGGTATAATTGCTGTAAGCGATTATGACACTGAACCTTCTATACGCTATATTGACCGGTATCATTCCTCCTATCATATGGCTCGCCTTTTGGTTACGTGAAGATTCCAACCCTGAACCAAGAGGTCTTATCTTTTCACTATTCTTTTCTGGAGCACTGGGTGTATTCGTCGCCTTATTTGGTGAGAAGTTCGTAGCTTCTATGGGATACACTCAAAATATTCAATACATCATATGGGCCGCCATAGAGGAAGTCATAAAGTTTATTATACTTATAACAGTTGCTTTGAATGCCAAGACGAACGATGAACCGATAGACTCGATGATGTATTGCATAACCATAGCTCTTGGATTTGCAGCTATTGAAAATACCCTTTTCGTGATGGGACCATTTTCTCAAGGAAATGTAATCACGGGTCTCATCACTGGAAATATGCGTGCTATAGGTGCGACGCTGGTTCATACTGTCAGTACTGTTTGTGCAGGATTCACTTATGGATATTTCTATTACAGTAACAGGTTTACGAAGTCTATCGCACTTGTCATAGGTCTAGTGGCTGGAGTAGCTATTCATGCAGCATTCAATATCTCTGTCATAGGCGGTGATTCTACCAATACCCTCAAGGCTTTTGGCTGGATCTGGGGAGCCGTTGTGGTAATGATAGTGTTATTCGAGGAAATCAAGCTTGTTAGACCAGAGGAGATATAATATAATCATACATATGTCAAAAGAAAAGAAATCATTTTTTGAACGTCTAACTGGTACTGTTCGTATGAGCGACGAGTCTTCAGATATTGCTTCAGAAAAAAACCACAAGAAGATTGTCCCCCGTGGTGATGCTGCAGATGTAACTTCATGGATAGATGAAGAGTCAAACTTGGATGGCGAACTTACAGTCGATGTTTACCAAACTCCAGAAATGATAGTTGTAAAAAGTATGATTGCCGGGGTACGTCCTGAAGACCTAGATGTTTCTATTACTCGCGATATAGTCACCATACGTGGTAAGCGTGAAGAAGAGCGCACAGCCAACGATGAAGATTATTTCGCTCGCGAACTCTATTGGGGTTCTTTCTCTCGCACAATTGCCCTACCAGAAGAGATAGATGTTGAAGAATCTGAAGCTATAGAAAAGCACGGACTTTTGATTTTGAAATTACCTAAGCTAGATAAGAAGAAACAGTCACGACTAAAAGTGAAGACGGTATAATTCGGCATCCAACCTCGCGTTATATATCCAACGTAGCCAACTTTGCATTTGACTGAATGAAGGACTTTCTTGCTGGAACATCATCACCCATAAGCATATCGAAAACCTTGTCGGCTTCTGAGGCATCCTCTATCGAGACCTGCTTCAAGATGCGCTTTTCTGGATCCATGGTCGTTTCCCAAAGTTCATCTGAGTTCATTTCTCCAAGACCTTTGTAACGCTGTATAGAAACCTTAGGTGTCTTGCCTTTCGCTACTGCAGCTTCTTCAGCTTCCTCATTTACCTCTTCTATATCTGCACCAGCAGCCTCAAGTAAGTTTGCTTCTTGTTCTGCTGCGTCAGCCATTGCAGCTTCATCAAATTCTTTTCCAAGAGCCTTAGTCTTAGACTGTTCATCATAGAAATACAAAATCTCTTTTCCACGCTTCACTTTATAAAGTGGTGGCTGAGCGATATAGACATGACCAGCATCGACGAGAGGTCTGAAATGACGATAAAGCAAAGTGAGAATAAGTGTGCGGATATGAGCACCGTCAACGTCGGCATCGGTTGCGAGAATGATCTTGTGATAACGGAGTTTGCCTATCTCAAAAGTATCACCGATAGCTGTTCCAAGTGCCAAGACCAAGTTCTTGATCTGCTCAGATCCGAGCATACGATCTAGACGAGCACGCTCAATGTTCAAGATCTTTCCGCGAAGTGGCAAGATAGCCTGAGTACGACGGTCACGACCTTGCTTTGCAGTACCTCCAGCAGAATCTCCCTCCACTATGAAGAGCTCAGAATCGGCAGGATCGTTGGACTGGCAATCTGCGAGCTTACCAGGCAAAGTCATGCCTTCTAGAGCACCCTTACGCAAAACGCTGTCCTTGGCGGCTTTAGCGGCTTTGCGGGCCTTCATAGCAAGGATAACCTTACCTATTATAGCCCTGGCTTCCTCAGGATTTTCCTCCAAAAATGCAGCAAATGCATCGCCGAAAACTGTAGCCACAGCACTCTGTGCCTCCATGCTTCCGAGC
>CAIPWS010000018.1 GCA_903868845.1 uncultured bacterium | reverse complement strand
CAAATCACTACCAATTAAATAATAGGCGTGGTGAGACAAAGATTTGAGATTGGTTGATAAGTTCGATTTCATTATCTTCTATTATAACAGAAACCCGCTACCAACCTCGATAGCGGTATTTTCCGTTGTTCGAAATGTAGCGGGCTATTACTTTGGTTTGGCCTGGACTATAACTGGGACCATGATGTGACGCTTGAGGGTCATGAGGAAATGGTCATTGATTGAGTAGAGTTGACCAACCTTGTCGATGATCTTGTCATCTAACACCAGAGAATTGAGGCGTTCCTCTTCGTTGCCAAGGTCTGTCCTGGGTGCACACGACTGCTTGTAATCCTCAAAGGTGAAGTCGAACCAACCACCATTCTCCTTTGACATAATGATGATATTGGTGATCACGCCAGCCTTCTCAACTTTGGGATCTCGATCCTGACCTTCATACTTGTAATGAAAACCCCTGAAATGCAAGGGTTTGATATTCTTGTTTAAAACGATCATGGATAGTCTCCTTCCAATCGGGGTTAAGTTAATGTGCGGTTTGTTTTACTATATCAATATATAGCACAAAATATTCATTAAGCCGACATTGACATATCCTCATATAAATGTTAGGTTAATTCCAGTAAACCTAACTGCGCTCTTGTATCCCAATTGGGAGAGGTTGGAGCAATTTCAAAAACTGGAGAAAAACTGTATGAAGAAAAAACTGATTGACCTTCTTTTGGTCATGAGTCCTAGTGCGCTTATCGCATTTCCGACTCTGCGTACGATTCGGGAAATGGCCACTTGGAAATATACCTGGCACTGTTGCAATTGCCACCGCCCAATACCAACCGGCAAACCCGCCGTCACGAGAAAGGCGATAACAGAAAATGCGTGCCCAGACTTTCCGTGGTTGGAAGGTGGCCGGTTCAATTACCGATTCTGTAATGACACCTGTCTCGATATCTTCACCGAGAAGGTCGAGACCGCACTCGAACATCATCTGTCACAGCGGGTAAATCAATTGCCCGAAGAACTACTTCGGCGACTACAGGAACCGGAATAAAACGGCTTCGAGATAGCCTAATATCTCAAACACGGCGGCCTGTCATATGGGCCGCCGTTTCCGCATCTATTATTTAAATAGATTTAAACTTACCTCTTACTTATAATCGTCTTCTTGTAAACATCTAGGTGATCGAGTGCCAAGCCTGTTCCCTTCACGACACAAAGCAAAGGATCTTCAGCGAGTTGGGCCTTCACACCAGTGCGACGAAAAACGAGTTCTGGAAGATTGCGTAGCATAGATGAGCCGCCGGTCATGATGATTCCTTGATCTATAATATCTGCAGCAAGTTCTGGAGGAGTCTCTTGCAAAACATCCTTAATAGCTTTCACCATGTCGCGCAACTCTTTTGAAATAGCTTTGACGATCTCATTTGTCTTGATCTCTGTGGAACGTGGTAAACCAGATATGAAATCACGACCCTTTATCGTCATGACAAGTTCTTGGTCTAGCGGAATAGCTGAACCAATATTTATTTTAATGATCTCTGCCATATGATCACCTATAGCCAGATTGAAAACCTTTTTTACATAATCAGCGATAGCGGCATCAATCTTATTTCCTGCACATTTCACTGAGGTGCAAGCCACAATACCACCAAGAGAGATAACGGCCACATCTGTCGTACCACCACCAATGTCGACAACCATGTGTCCACGGGGTTCATGAATAGGAATACCAGCACCGATAGCGGCGAGAATTGGTTCCTTCACAACGTAAGCATTTTTTGCACCAGCGCGAATTGCTGCCTCGATCACTGCGCGTCTTTCTGTGGAAGTAACACTGGCTGGAACTGAAACCATTACATCTGGTTTGAAAATAGAGAAACGACCAAGAGCTTTGTCGATGAAGTAACGAAGCATAGCTTCAGTGATGCGATAGTCAGCGATGACTCCGTCACGCATTGGTCTGTAAGCAACGATATTGTCAGGTGTGCGGCCAACCATTTCCTTGGCTTCATTTCCTACAGCGAGGACCTTGCGGTCTGGCTCAGATACAGCCACAACTGAAGGCTCATTTAGTACTATGCCCTTTCCAGGCACAAAAACGAGGGTGTTAGCCGTTCCGAGGTCGATACCGAGTTTTGGTGAGAAAATAGACATCTGTAGAGCGAATATAACATATAGGAGGAAATAGTACAAAAGAAAGAGCCCCCACAACAGGTGGTCATGTTGACCCTTTCTGCTGCAGAGGCGTTGATGATTTACACCGAGATGACCACGGCCTTGAATTCGTGATCATTGAAGTTGCTGCCGTTGGTGCACATCTTCCAACCGGTCGCACGCATAAGATCATACCGTCCGTGAATATGCAATCCATTACCAACTTGAATTTCTACGCTCACAAATTCACGCTGGCGGGAATGGGAAGAACCGATCCAAATCCGACGTACGACAGTAAATTCTCCAAGTTCATTTTCATCGTTTGCTGGAAAATACAGCAAATCTCCCTTAGCCGCGACGAATGGCACCATCTCATCACGAATATATTCCGCGTCTAGACTTCCACTACGAAACACGACATAACGAATTTTATACATAAATACCCTTTCAGTTGTTGAGTTCTACTAATAACTTAGCATCTCGGAGGAATAAATCCAAGTCAATACTATGCAGACGCTAGACCCTCTTCATAACAGCTCCCAAATCAACAAGTACTTTCTCAAGCTTCTCATAACCACGATCTATGAGCTGCACATTTTCTACAATGAAGTCACCTTTTGCAACAAGGGCTGCCATGACGATAGCGAAACCAGCGCGAATGTCATGCGCATAAAGTTCTGTGGAACCATTTTTTATATCAGAAAGACTTTGCGAACGTTCGAACGCTGTGGGCCCAGATATTTTTATTTCTCGAGAATTCAGGATGGAAATATTGGCGCCAATCTTTTGCAAATCCTCCACAAACTTGAAACGACCTTCAAAAATAGTTTCGAGCACATTACTTTCACCTGTCACCTGTGTCAAAAATGTCACAGCTTGAGACTGAAGATCTGTCGGAAACCCTGGATACTCTTTTGTGCGAATGTCGAAGGACTTGAAATGTGAATTAGTTTTTGTGTTGTTCTTTATCTGAATAGAATCTCCTTCAACTATGACTGGTACTCCAGCATCACCAAGCAAATGCAAGACTGCCGTCAAATGTTTCGGCTCACATGACTGAATCGTCAACTTCTTGGCACACAAAGCTCCAAGAAGAATAAAACTTCCAGCTTCTATGCGATCAGGGATGGTCACGAAGTGCTTCGTAGGATGAAATAGTTTTGTATTGTCTCCCATATTTCTACCGACTCCAGTTATTTCTATTGTCGATGTACCGGCCCCTTTTATCTTCGCGCCACAAGAGATGAGCCACTCTGCAATATTCACAATTTCTGGTTCCTTCGCGCAATTACTGAGGATGGTTTTTCCTTTTGCTAATGTAGCGGCCATCATAAGAGTCTCCGTGCCACCGACTGATATTGTATGAAAAAAATTGTCCATTCCAGAAAGACCATCGGGTGCGGTTATGTGATAGAGGCCATCT
>CAIPWS010000017.1 GCA_903868845.1 uncultured bacterium | reverse complement strand
CGGTACTACAGAAGCTGCAAATTGACTACCTGCGGCGTAGAACTCAACACTTGATACACCAGAGAGGTTTGAACCGTAAATCGTAACTGTAGTATTAGATGACCCCTGTGTCGGACTGATAGAGGTAATGACGGGAGCAGATTGATAGTAATTATCTGATACGCAAGACAATCCATCCAAGGATGACTGCTGTCCGACTGGACAATTTCCTCCCCTACCACCAGCCATACCAGGATTTGATGTGTAATATGACGAAGGTGGTGTAGATTGTGCCGAAGCTGGTGTGCATGTATATCCAGGCGGGCAGACAGGTGCTACAGGCGTTGCATTTATAGGAGTACATGTGAATCCAGCTGGACATTGTGCAGATTGTACGACTGGTTGAGTCGTAGTAGAACAACCATACATGCTATTGAGCTGCGCTCTGGTAGCCGCACCAACGTAACCAGTACCGTAAGACAAACCATTTGGAGTTAATATCTGTGCTGCATATTTTTGCTGGAATCCTGACACGGCTGAGGCTACACTGTCATCAAAAGTAGTGATTGATGTACCTGAAGTCCAAAGACCCGCATTGGTTAAAACCGTGGTAAGAGCTTGAGCATCTTGAGTATTCAATGTCCTACCAACACCGAGGTTACGAGTAAATGTGTAGCAGAAACCAGACGAAGCTGTCTGTGCTTGCACTGGTGCGGTAGCCAAAGATACTGCTGACATAACCACCAGCAGAGCCATGATAGATATGATGTATTTTTTCATATAAAATTAGTGACCTGTTAATTAATAAGTTTATTACTGGGCTAAAGTATAACACCGATATAATAATGTTGTCTAATAACTAAAGAAGATGTAATATCGAGCTATATCTTAACCAAAGAACGTCATGGCTGACATAAACGTAGGAATCCAGCTTCGATACGACACTTTTATTAATCGGCAATACCCATTATTCTTTTTTGTTGGCCTTGGAGATTATATGAGCTATGTGATGTCGATCCCGAGGCTGACATCCGTAGTCAATAAACAGTTTGCGATTCGAGATGCCGAATACGAAAAAGTGCAACGACTTGAAGATAAGGCTGTCGATGAGCTTAGAGAAGCAAAAAATAAATTACTGAAAATAATCAGTAATAAAAAGATAGACCCTAAGACATTTAGCCAGGATTTATCATACATACCAACATCTCATTTGGGGTCAAATATAAACATCCTGCAACATTTGGAGATGTTCGAAAAGGGTGAAGTCTCTATAAGTGGCCATCATTCTGACAACTTAGAGCGATACCTCTTCGATATTGCTGCTAACCTGCTCAAACTTGGTTATAAAGATGAACTGAAAGATTTTATAATCACTCCCACCGAATACGCTGAATACCACGATACTATCAATGGGCAAGATAGTGTCATACATGTTGCTGGTAATGCCCGTGGTAATTTCTCATTTTCAAAGACATGGCCTATACGATTTGAGCAAGAGAGAGTCCTTAATGCGGCTCGAGAAATAGAGCCATGGGGTGCCTTCGAGATGTTGGTGAAGTATTGGAAAGCGAGAACACAAATCACAAAGAGCAAAAGTATGAACCATACAATGCTTGATGTCTTGGCTGATAAGCAATATCATTTCACTAACAAAGATGCTGTTGATATTGCTTTCGCCGTAGAAGACTTCAGGGAAATGCAAAAGAATCCACGAATCGATGACCGAGAAATACATTTTCTGCACCTTGAACAATTCAGGTCAAAGACGGCAACGGCGCACTGGCAATTATCTCAAGCAACAGAAGACCACAAAGAGATGGAACACGAGTCTGGTTCTAAGGGACGGACTGTCGCACTCCAAAACTTGATAGAGAAAACATGGAAACAAAACGTAGAGACTTTTATGGAAGAGACCAGGGGTTTTATGGAGG
>CAIPWS010000016.1 GCA_903868845.1 uncultured bacterium | reverse complement strand
GAAATGAAAGTTACGTCAACTATAGAACCGGTGACGACTGGCACACGTATTGAGATTCCATCGAACAATCCTTTCAACTCTGGCATAACTTGAGTAACAGCGATAGCGGCACCTGTCGAAGATGGCACTATATTCTGCGCAGCGGCACGACCTTCACGAAGATCTTTCTTGGAAGGACCGTCGACGAGAGATTGGCTGGCAGTGTAACCATGAACCGTATTGAGCAAAGCTTTTTCGATTCCGAGCGCCTCATTCAAAATAGCAATCAAAGGTGAGCCGGCATTTGTGGTACAAGATGCATTTGAGGAAATCTGGCAACCTTCGAGCTTGTCTTCATTCATAGACATGAGAACAGTAGCGCCTTGAACCTTGCTGTCGGCCGCATCCTTGATCGGAGCTGAGACAACAACGCGCTTTGCACCAGCGACTATGTGAGCTTGCGCTTTCTCGGATGAAGTAAAGAGGCCTGTAGATTCGACGACCACATCTATATCGAGCTTTTTCCATGGAAGCTGTGAGGGATCCTTCTGACTGATAAAGAGGATTTCTTGACCATCTACTACTAGTGTGCCCGCACTTTCCACTTGCGCCTTTTCACTTGCGCCTTCTTTTACAGAGACATCGAACTGACTGACGCCGTAAGCCGTATCATACTTGAGAAGATAAGCGAAATTCTTAATATCACCAAGATCGTTAACCGCCACAACCTCTATATCTTGACGAGTTCTTGCAACCTTCACAAATGCGCGACCGATGCGTCCGAAACCATTTATAGCTACACGTATTTTTTTCATATGAATTTAAACAAAACTAGTATCCTTAAAATAATAAAAATTCCAATAAACTGTGAGCCTATTATACCAGAAACCACTTTTAGTTACATTTAATTACATTGAAGAGGGACTGCATTATTTCCATAACCACCATCCCCATAAGTGTGTGGCGCTATAACGGTATTACTACTATTATGATCATTTGTCATAGTCAATTTGTTATAAATGTCGCCAGCACTGAAGCTCCTGTCTCCACTACTATAATTTGCAGCAGCAAGACGGCCAAAATATCCTGTATAATCAACGCAATAAACATCATGTGAAGTTGAAGTATCCGTAGGAAGAACAGCAGCAACAGTCCAAGACTTCCCCCCTGTTGTACCCTTTCTTATTGCGCAATCTATAGCTACACCTTTTGACATTATGTCACTTATAAGGTTGGTCATAGTAGAATCAGCAAATAGACTTCCAGCAACTGTCGAATCATTACAACTTCTTATTCCATCTGTATCGGTGACATTGCCAATCAAACTTGGTGCGTATGACGCATGAGCTGCAAAATAATTTTGACCAGCCGTGCGCATGCTATTCAAATCAGATTTTATCTGTGAACTAAGACTCGACAATGTTGGCGGGACTGAACCTGTAACATTTCCAGACCATGCAGGCCAATTACTCCCAGAATCATCTATGATAGTTCCCGTACGGTTGTTTCCGGAGACATCTGAAACTGTTTTTCCATATCCCTCGTGAAAATCGTAATACGCAAGCAAATTTGCTGAATTTCCAGATATACCTGATGTATAAATAGCTGCTAATTCGTCTGGCGATAAGGCCTTATTCCATTTCGAGATCTGAGTGATAGAAATATTTGCATAAGGAGAAGGCATGTATCCCAAACCTCCCCACGTTGCATAACCTATTTCATCATACTGGCTGCTATCTGGAGTATATGCGTATGGTGCGCAATCGCCAGCACCGGCATCAACATAAAAACATGTCTGCCCACCAGCGGCATTTGTAGTAGTAACAGCAATAAAATGCCAGCTCGAATCTATCGGTATGGTTATCGTGGATTGTTTGCCACTAATACCTGTATATCCAGTAGATATTTGACCAGTTGCTGTAAGATTAACCTCCATCCCTTGCCTGTATGAATTTATCGGTCCCAAAAGCCATGGACTGTTGCTAAGTGCATTTGAATTATTCAACTTAACCCACGCGACATATGAAAATTGACTGAGCCCACCATATACGTTTGGTGTTTGTAGATAATTTGATGTTCCATTCAACTGCAATGCGTAGCTAATACCTCTTCCTGAGTTTCCATTACCTGTGTAGCCTCCTCCACCGGAACCTCCACCACCTGTTCCACCAGTACCGTCACCGCCAGTACTTGTACCTGATCCATTTGGTGTGACTGGTACCATTACTGCAGTATTTGCAGGATTTGTAGAAATAACTGCTAAAGAATTACTGATAGCATAATCTGTACCATCCGATGAATAAAGATAAGTAGAATTACATCCAGCATTTGCTGCAGCGACCGGATCGGATAATGTAGCGGCCAATCCATCTGGATCATGTGGTAACTTGGGTATGTAACCACCAGAGACAAGTCCAGGAATCCAAGTAGATGAAGCTGTAGTAATTTGATTGTCCGACCATGTACTGCAACCGTTCAGACCAAGAACTAGCGGAGTAGTCTGGCCGGAAGGAATAGTAGATGGGTATTTTCCATTGTGATCATTGGCATACAACTCAAGAGCCGACTTAATTGAATTTAAATCGGACTTTCTAACAGCGTCTTTTGCGTTTACTTTTGCGGTATTCAATGAAAACAATATGATACCCGACAAAATAGCAATGATAGCTATGACTACCAAGAGTTCAATGAGAGTAAAGCCTTTATTCATGTGTCGTCGAAATTTGTATGAACGTTTGTATAGACGATTGCTGCGCATGTACAAAATATTATAACACACAGGAAAGGGCCGGGCATGCGTGGCATGCCCGGCCCAGTACAACAAACTTACAGTCTACAGCAATTTGGCAGCCAATGCGGCAATCCAAGAACGCTCGCCTTTCACCAAGCGTAATGATGCACATCCTTCCTGCCCACGTAACCTTGCAATCGTGTGAGCAAGGCCATTTGACGTCCGTCCCATACCCTCAACATCAACCTGATCAAGGTCACCATTGATGATAACCTTCGTGCCCTGACCAACCCGAGTCAAGATAGCCAACATCTCTTTCGGCTTGAAGTTTTGGGCGTCGTCGACGATCAGGAATGCATTGTTGAACGTATCACCACGTATGTGGTTAATTCCGAGGATTTCGATCTTATCCTGACGTATCAGCTCAAAGATCCTGTCCTTGTTTCCTCTACCAGCCACTAGCTTGAGCCCAGTGAATGTCGGCCGCTGCCATGGGGCAAATTTATCTTCCACTGTACCTGGAATATAGCCCATCTCATTACCTAGCTCATGTGTAGGACGAAACACTTGAATCCTTGTGCAATCCTCATCATCCTGTGTATCCACACTGCCGGCGCGGAATTTCTGGCCAGGATCGATGACGTACTGCCATCCAGCCTGTAATGCCATAAGACTCTTACCGGTGCCCGCACTTCCATATAGTGTCAATACACCAATCGACGGGTCCATTGCTAGATTGAGCGCAAATGCCTGCTCATCGTTTCGAGCTACGACGCCCGTGTTCGATTTCTTCGCTTGGGGTTTATCAACCAAGTTGAACGTACCGTCGGCCGCCTTGTAAATAGCCAGTGCCGTGGCTCCATTGAAGCGACCTTTCAGACGACAGCACATGTTCGGACACAACTTTAGGCGAGTTTCATCATCCAATCCAGCATTATCGACTAGAATTGGCGTGCCGTGCTGATGTTGCTGACGCTGATGGATGTCGACAATCACCTGATCATTTACCATCACATTGAAGATCCCCATAAACATCTTTTCAAGGTCATCAATGTTATCGTTGCGATAATCTTCCGCCGGAACACCAAGGCAGTTCGCCTTTAGACGGAAGTTGTAATCCTTGCTTACGACGATCACTTTTCGGTTTGGATTCGCTTTTTTAATGCGCATCGCCGACAACAGAATGATGTGATCATTATTGTCTCGTCTCCAGCCATGCGGTAGGAGATCCAGATCATCACCATCCATGTCAACCCTGAGCGTCCCGCCGCCAGGCAATTTGATGCCATCACGAATGGAATGCCCGTTAGTCAATGCGCAGAGTGCCTTATTTGCTTCGCTGGCGCTTTCTGACTTTTTCGGGTTATGCATCAGATTGTCGAGCTCATCGATGACAATACTCGGAACAACGACGTCATTATCCTTGAAGACTAACAACGACTCCGGGTCATAGACCAAGACACTTGTGTCGAGGATGTAAATTTTCTTTACTTCCTCGGCGACTACGGCTACCCCACTACCTGTTTTTTCAGTTGGATCCATCTAGGAATCCTCCTTTGGTAATACGACTTGGTTTTAGAACTGTTTTGAATAGAACACCTGAAGCTACTCTATACTTTATGAAGAAATATGCAAGTACGGTGCGGGAGGCGCATGTGTCTTTTCAGACCTTTAGCAAAGTGACCATTTTATAAATTGGAATGGCTCAACAGGGCGATTCTAGTTTATAGATGTTGATAAGTGGTCGTTTTTAAAAGCATGTGCCACCCCCCGCCGGCACATACTATTTACCAGCATATGAAAATTGACACCCCACATTAAACCCCCTCACAAATCTCCCTTATCAACCCCGGCCCCTCGAAGATCATTCCAGAAATAAGTTGCACCAAGTCAGCACCAGCATCGAACTTCTCACGTGCATCTGCAACAGACATGATGCCTCCAACTCCAATTATAGTGAATCGACGACCATAAGCCTTGCGAGTCCTCACTATAAGATCAGTAGAAAGTGCACGACATGGCAAACCTGACAGTCCACCAGCGTATTCATCTGGTGCCTCAGCACGAATCCCTAGAGAACCATAATCCTTATTCAGATTTCCAATAACCACACCTGCCAACTTATAAAAATCTATGACTTTCAAAAGCTCGTCGAACTTTTCCCATGGCAAATTTATAGGCATCTTCACATAAACAGGCTTCGTGCACTTCACAGCAGTCATGACACCACTCAGCCTTATCAAAAGCTTAGTCAACAAATCCGGTGAAGTGAACGCTTCACCGCCGAAAGCATTTGGACAAGAAATATTGATCGTATAGTAGTCACCAATTCCCTCCTCATTCAACCTTCTAAAAGAATATGCGTAGTCATCTATGCCGGTCTCAATATCCGAGGAACATTGTGCATTTGTCCTCGCAATAGAAATTCCCATAACAAAATCTCTAGCGTAAGCACCTTGCTTCAAGCGCTTAGCATTTTCATGCTTCAGACGAACGATAAGTGCCTCGACACCTTCATTCTTCAAACCCTTATTTACAATGATACTTTGCGACTTCGGCAAACGTGTGAGCCTGGGTTTTGGATTTCCTTCGCAAGGATGCGCTGTCACCGAACCTATCTCTTCACCACCAAAACCAAGACTAGGCAAAATGCGAGAAAGTCGTCCGTTATAATCGAAGCCAGCGGCCAGCATGACCGGGGTTCTATATTTTATTCCATCTACAACTTTCGAAATATCGCTCAGATCACTATACCCATACACCCTATTCATGACAAAGCGAGCAACTTTGCACTTCCCCAAGAGTTCGCCGAACTTAACAAAAAGATCATGTATCACCTCAGGATCCACGAGAAACAAAACGGGCTTCAAAACTTTTTTATACAAAAAATCCATTTATTTTTCTTACTTTGACACTTCCACTATATCATAATAAGAGCTAAAATATGAGTATGCTATCACTGATTGCGATCCTACCGGCATTTGTATCTGCCACCTTAACCGCCTTTTTATGCGGTATTTTGCTTAAACTAGGACTTGTCAGCTTCACCATAGTTTTCCTCGCAATCCTCCTTGGCGACCTACTCAGCAACGTCTTCTGGTACTGGGTTGGACGTATTGGAGGCAATACTTCAGTCTCATTGTTCAAGAAGATATTCAATATCCACGAAGATACGACTCGAGAAAAGATAGGTAGTTCGCTAGATATATTCAATAAATACAAAGACTATGCCACCTTCTTCGTCAGCGCTCCAATAGGTATGGCTATCATGTTTATCTCCTTCATGGATGCTGGCTTGCGAAAACTTTCATTCTGGAGATACGTCTCAGTCAATACACTCGTCAGTGCAATATGGGTATGGATCATGCTAGCTATAGGCTATGGTTTCGGCTATGCTTATACGGCATATGTGTCCATACTTGGACGATGCGTCCTGAGTGTCGCCTTGGTCGTAGTACTCTTCATCCTTTTGACCTTCGGTGGATGGATACGCATGCTCATGCTACCAAAACAATAATGAAAATTTCTGTAGTCATACCAGCTTACAATGAAGCTGCAACTATAACTCCAACGTTGGAGGCTATTTTGGCACAGACATATCCAGACTTTGAAGTTGTAGTCGTGAACAATGCCAGCACCGACAATACAGCACAAGTCGTCAACGAATATGCAAACAAATACACAAACAAACCTGATTCGCGCATTCGCCTCGTACTAGAAACCAAGAAAGGACTCCTGCATGCGCGCGAACGTGGCCGCAAAGAAGCTCGAGGGATGATCGTGGCAAATATGGATGCTGACTGTTTACCAGAAAAAGATTGGCTGGAAAATGCAGTCAAGCATTTTGAGCGGGCGGGCGTTGTGGCTGTCAGTGGTCCATACGACTATTATGATGCGCATCCATTTTTCCGAGCATCGTCATATGTCATGCAAAACTATATATACAGACCGGTCGCTTTTATCCTGCAGCTTCCATTCATCCAAGGTGGCGCAGTTCTTATAGGTGGTAACAATCTTATTCGTGCGGAAGTTCTAGAAAAAATGGGCGGCTACAATACAGCGCTCGTCTTCTACGGTGAAGACACCGACACAGCAAAAAGAGTCGCCAAACATGGTCGCGTAGTTTTTTCACCTAAAATATCGATGAAAACTTCAGCTAGACGCTTCAAAGATGAAGGAACTATCAAAATGACCTTCCGCTATCTATTTCACTTTTTTAAGCACACCTTTAGTAGTATCTGATGATGTAGCTGTAGTCGAACTCGCCGACAAAGTAGAACTTGCTGCTAACCTATTCAAAACCTGATCTAGATTTCCAGTCAAAGCCCGTGGAGTTATTTTACCTGTGCTGTAATTCTTGATCTGATATGTCTGATTGACCTTATACTCGAACAACAAATATCCGAAGGTGATAAATGAGCAGCCACACAAAAGCATAGCGATGACGAGCATGAG
>CAIPWS010000015.1 GCA_903868845.1 uncultured bacterium | reverse complement strand
GAACTTCGTGTGGCGTATCGCAGCGGGCTTATGAAGTCGCTCACAGAAAATCAAGACGAAGTCGCACCATATAAGTTTCTTAAGCCCGCCAAAATTGCTATGCAAAAAGTAGTAGAAGAAAAACTACGTATTTTCAATGGTCTATGAATAATGTTTTTATAACAAGAAAGATTCCAGAGCTAGGTGTAACCATTCTCAAAGCAAATGGTTGTGAAGTTGATGTTAGCCCACTCGATCGACCACTCACCAAAGCTGAACTTATTGCAGCTTTGCGTGTGAAGCCTTATGACGCAGTGCTTACTTTGCTTACAGACAAGATAGATGCCGAGGTTATGGACGCAGCTCCTTCGGTCAAGATTTTTGCTAACTTTACTATTGGCTTTGATAATCTGGATGTTGTAGAAGGTAAGAAGCGTGGTGTCTATATGACCAATGCTCCAGGTGGTGGTGCTGACCGCGTCGCTGAACATGCATGGGCACTTTTGCTCGCACTTACATGTCGAGTTGTTGAAGGTGATAAATTCATGCGTTCAGGAAAGTATGTAGGTTGGGATCCTATGCTTTTGCCGGGTATCAAGATTGCCGGAAAGACACTTGGTCTGATAGGTGCAGGACGTATAGGCACTGAGGTGGCGCGTATTGCATCGAAAGGTTTCGGTATGCGTATTGCTTATCACGACATAGTTCGAAACCCAAAAATAGAAAGCTTGCATAGTGCGACTTATTGGCCAACCATGGAAGATGTTTTGAAGCAGGGAGATGTTATATCTTTGCATGTACCTTTGACTCCTGAGACGAAGCATTTCATGTCAGCAGAGCGTTTTAAGCTTATGAAGCCTTCGGCTTATCTTATAAATACATCGCGTGGTCCAGTCATAGATGAAGCGGCATTGGTTGAAGCTTTGCGCGCGGGCACTATAGCTGGCGCAGGTTTGGATGTCTATGAAAATGAACCGGCCATGGCTGCTGGATTGGCTGATCTGCCAAATATAGTTCTTACACCACATATTGCCTCAGCCTCTATGGACGCACGAGACGATATGGCTAGGATTTCCGCGCAGAATATTGTTGAAGTGATGATGGGTGGTAAGCCGAGTAACTTGGTTTGGTCAGTTTAAATATAGTTATATAGCCCATTGCACGATTCTAAATCTTGTGTATAATAGTCCGCATGCTTACATTAGGTATAGAAAAGAGAGAAAAGACAGGAAAGCTAAGTGGCGTACGCGCTTCTGGCAAGATTCCTGCTGTTTATTATGGTCCCAAGGAGGCTAGTATGAACGCCGCTGTCTCAAATATCGAATTCAAGAAAGTCTGGAAAAAGGCCGGTGAATCCTCAGTTATTATCTTGAAGGATGAAAAGGGTACAGAGCACGAAGCTTTGATCCATGAGGTAGATGTTCATCCTCTTACTGGTGAACCTCGTCACGTAGATTTTTATATTATTGAAAAGGGAAAGAAGATCGAAGTTTCTGTTCCAATCATCTTTGCTGGTGTTTCTCCTGCTGTTAAGGATCTTGGAGGTATATTGGTTAAGGTTCATCGTGAACTCAAGATCGAAGCTGCTCCACGTGATCTTCCTCATGAGGTTACTGCAGATATCACGAAGTTGGCTACTCTTACAGATGTTATCAAGGCTAAGGATATTGCTCTTGCTGCAGGTGTAAGTCTCAAGATTGGTGCCGAAGACGTTATCGCTTCTATAGCTGAGGCTAAGGAAGAGGTTGTTGAAGCTCCAGAGGCTATTGATATGACTTCTATCGAAGTTGAAGCAAAGGGTAAGGAAGTCAAGGAAGGTGAGGAAGGTGCCGCTCCTGCCGGTGGTAAAGCAGATGCAAAAGGCGGAGATAAGGGTGGTAAGGACGGAAAGAAATAATTTTTTCTAGGAATTTTATAAATAAAGTCGCGTCTCGGTGGTCGAGCGCGATTTTTTTGGAGGTGCAAAAAGTGACCATTTTGTGGTCACTTCGTCGGAGGTGTTCAGGGAGATATGTCTGCGTCGACTGTTGTGACGGCCGGTAGGTGTGTCTTGTAAGTGCGCGAGTAAAATGATTAAAGGGACGTGGGTGCCGTATAAAAAGAGTGGTTTATCAATGTTGATAAGTAGTCGTTTTTAAAACACGTGCCACCGCCCCAGCTTAAGTTTTGCCGCCCATTCATTAACACGCGGCAGAGTGACACATACTTTTCATGACCTCTCGAACTTTGACGGCTTTTCCGACACTTTTTTCAAAGAAAATACGCTATAATTAGCGTCATGGAACGAAAATCTAGATCAGTGAGAACTTTTTCACCCACCATTTACATAGTCTTTTTTACTGCAGTAGTTCTGACCTTCTCGATGCTTACACCTTTCAACTTTTTTCTTTCAACTTTCAACGTCTCAACACCATTGGCTCATGCCGATAACCTCACACCAGCCCAAAGAGCTGCTTTGCAAGCCGAACTCTCTCAAGTCGAAGCCGAAGAAGCGGCTGCTCAGAAACAACTAACAGATGTTCAGGCTCAGAGTGCATCCATATCCCGTGATATTAACCTTATCACAGCACGT
>CAIPWS010000014.1 GCA_903868845.1 uncultured bacterium | reverse complement strand
CTATCTGGACCATATGCCCAATTTTCTTTTTCCAAAATGTCTGCAACCTCCACAATTCCGTGGCCGTATGCATTTGCTTTCAGTACTGGAGCAACGAGGCCTGGGGAGATTTTTCTGAACTCATTTAAGTTGTGAATGAGGCACGATCTAGATATCTCTACTGTTATAAGTGGATCATATGGAAAACGACGATTGTGTATCCATTTGAATAGGCGGTCCATAGTTTCATTGTAGTCTCATTGTATGGGCAGCACAAGGAGCAAGAAGAGAGTGAAAAGTTACAAGTAGAAAGTTGAAAGTGTTGACAAGGTACGTCATTTGTGCTAGCGTCAGAGTAGGAAAGTGGGGCTTAAAAGCCTCTTTTTTGTACCTTGAAAGCCATTCACAGTCTTGTTCTAGGTAGTAATGGACGCAAATCCATGCTGCAAACATGACGTGGTCTATAGGTGCAATTTCGGTTGTCTGGAGGAAAGTGGAGGATTATGAAAAAGAATCTCAACATTATCAGTCTGGCATCAGTGATTGCTTTGGCACTCGTCTGGCTTGGCAGCTCAGTGCTCGCCGCTGGCGGTGCAGTGCCCGTGTCGAATTACTCGGCATTCACTCCCGACACGATCGCTACCATTCTCACGAATGTGTCGGCCTTCGAGATGAGTGCTTCTCAAGCCCCGACGACCTGGTCGTTGGATGTCTGGGGAAACTCGATCAATATCGGTGAAGCCGCGCAAGAAACGCATTTGTCAGGCAAGTGCATCAATGCGGTCGATGGTATGCAGCAAGTGAAAGCTGCAAAGCTGACGTTTAGCTTGCGCGACCCGAATAGTTACATTACCAAGCAGGCACGGCTGACGGACAGTTCAGGTCGAATGATCTACTGGGCAAATACTGGATATTTCGGCAAGGGCGGTGCAAATGAAAAACCGTTCATGTTCGACCTTGTTGCTTTGCCCATCCTCGACAATGTCGAGCGCGCCGCGGTTATCGCGAGGAGTTACGACGGTCAGTATATAACAAACATTGACCTCGTTGTGATCAACGGCCAAATCTCGTTTCCGCAGGAGGACGTGCAGGCACGTAACGGCGGACTCGCGGTGACGTTCCGGAATGGAACTGGTCGTTACTATCCGTTGTCGGCGACGGTTTCCGAAGAGAATGTCAGCCCGCTCGCTGGCCAGGTTGGTTTCAGCAATATGCCAGTCGCTACCGACGCGGAGCCGAAGCTTGAAGGATCGTTTCTTTACAAGAAGCCGGTGGGATACATCAAGACGCGGCATGCGATCACGGTTAATATTCTGGTGTCGAAGTACGACCCGAACCTCAACCGTTTGATTACACGGTTCCCGAACCTCATGATATCTACCCAAGTCGGCGGCGGCATGAAAGTCATCTCACGCCTTCGTGGCACCGGTTCACAACTGGTTGCGTCGCCTGGACCCGGTGAGTGGAATGTCGAGTTCATGTTCGTGGACAACATGGAGTTCGATAACTCAATCTGGGTACCGGAGTACCCGCAGACGCCGTAGACTCCGTAACGAATGGAAACAAGACCTTTAGTGGTGAATTGGTGCAAGGGTGAGCCTGGTGAGGTGAGGCCGTGGTGCGTGCTGGGGGTTGGGAATAGTCCCGCCCTCAGCACCACTATGGCCTTTTTCGTATCAGGTACGCGCATATATATGACCTAGTACACGTCAAACATACGCCTTGCACTTTTCCTAGATATGAGCTATATTACAGGCTCACTAACCTTAAATATATGTCACAAGATTCACTCATACAGCTACGCAATAAGTCCACAGGAGAGACTTATTTTACACGCAAAAACAAGAAGTTGGTCGAGCGCAAGATAGAACTCAAGAAGTACAGCGCCAAACTCCGCAAGCACGTCGTTTTCAAGGAGGCTAAGAAATAAAACTATAAAATATTTTGGTATAATTGAGTGGTGAAAGCCACTTTATTTAAAACTGATGCTAGGGTTTTACGCCGTAGAGGCGTTTCTTTGCGTGATATTTCTGATCGACTTAATATTTCAAAAAGTACAGCCTAATTGTGGACGAAGAATGTTGAGTTAAGTGATTTTGGTAAATACAGAGTAGAGAAGGAGAGAATTGTGAATATGAATAAAGGGCATGATATTCTACGTGGTAAAAAGTTAAAGCGTCTTGAAATAGCCGAGGAAGAGGCTAAGATATTGTTAAAAAAATTCTCTTGTAATCAGTCTGTTAATCTAGCAATTCTGACTATGATATATGAATGTGAGGGTGGTAAAGATGATAAGGGCATAAACTTTTCCAACTCTGATCCAGGATTGATAATTGTTTTTCTTAGCACATTACGTAGTCTGTTTAAAGTAGATGAAAATAGATTACATGCTCTGGTGCATATCCATGATTATCATGATGAAGATGAAATAATAAAGTATTGGTCATCTGTAACAAATATTCCTGTACATAGGTTCTATAAATCATTCAAGAAGCCTAGTGATCATAAATTTAAGAAGGCAGACTACAAAGGGTGTCTACATATTTATTATGGTGATATTCACGTATATAGAGTTATTCGAGCTGTTGCTAAAAAGCTAATAAAACTATATATTTAGACACGTGAGTCGATACAAGTAAGGCGGATGGGCGATTGGTGAAATGGTATCACAAATCTCTCCAAAAGATTTAGTGGAGGTTCGATTCCTCCATCGCCCGCCAATGAAGATTTTAAAAAGGTCTATATTTCATCAGTCACTCGTTAAAGAGAGGTGTAAATATTTTGATAAAGCGATAAGTGTTTTTAAGTGTGAGTCTATAGAAGCACACGTGATCGGCTCGATTGCTCGAGGTGATTCAGATCCATATAGTGATATTGATCTTTGGTTTACATTTGACGATGCAGATATTTCAAATGTACTCGAAATCCGTAACGAATTATTTGCCCAAATAGGTGAAGTTGTTCATGTTTGTGAACCGCCACAAAATAGGCCGCCAAACGGAATTCAATCATCTGTTTTGATAAAGACAGTTGCAGGTCTTTTGGTTTTAGACATTTCTTTATGTCCTAAGTCATCAGCATATTCAATAAAGGAAGCAAAGAAAATATTTGGTGATATTGTATTGCCAGAAAGTACAATGGGATACAATCCCCAAAAAGTTACTGTCGATGATTTATATAGGATTGATTTTGTAATATTGTTTGTATTTGGAGCTATTAAAAAAATAGTTAGAAAAGAAGCCGGTGCTTGTAACAGTCTTATAGAGCAGTACGGTTATTTATATCAGAAATACAACATTGAGGTTGATCCATTTATAAATATGGATAATAAGTACGACACTATCAGACAGGTGATAGTTAATCTGATTAAGGTCTCAAATGATAAGCAAAAGAAGGCATTATCGGAGGTTGAATCTTTTTTGAATGTGGTTGAGACGCTCGAGGATTGACGAGTTTTGATAACCTTGAATTATTATAAGATTAGGTTACAATGTGGACATGAAAAAACTAACATATTGGATAGTGGGTATCATCGTGGTTATAGCTATTATTATCGTGGCAGTGAATGGTGGTGTGAAGAAGTTGGAACCTAGAGATAAGCAATCTGCTGGAACGGTCAAGATTGGTGTCATGCTGGCTCTATCTGGAGATCTTGCAAGTATTGGTGAAGCAGCAAAAAACGGTATTGAATTGGCGAAGGCAACCGTGAACGCTAGTACTACAGAGATCATTTATGAAGATTCGAAATGTAATGCTCAAGATGCTGTGAGTGCAATAAACAGACTCGTTACTCAAGGTGTTGTCGCTATTATAGGTGAGACTTGTTCGTCAGCAACTCTTGCGGCTGCTCCGATTGCAACGAAAAATAATATTCCAATCATCAGTCCTTCAGCAACGAGTCCAAAGCTAACTGATGCTGGTGATTATATTTTCAGAACTATTCCAAGCGATCTCTACCAAGGAAGTCTTGGAGCCTCTCTTGTAAATAAGAAAGGTGATAAGACTTTGGCTATTATTTATACAAATGAAGATTACGGTGTTGGATTAGACAAGGCTTTGAGTGACAATTTCACAAAGCTTGGTGGAAAAGTTGTAGATGATGAAGGTGTCACTTCAGGTTCGATCGATCTTCGCACACAGCTAACAAAGATCAAGGTCGCAAAGCCAGATGCAATTTTCGTAGCTATGAACTCGATTGATTCTGGTGTCGCGACCTTGAAACAGATTCATGATCTTGGGATAAAAGCTGATGTCTATGCTTCAGAATCTCTCAAGAGTCAGACGGTTCTGGACAATGGTAAAGTTGCAGCCGAGGGTCTCACAGTGATAGCAGTGACTGCTGGTACTTCAGCTTTCAGTGACTTGTATACTGCACATTATGGCAAAGGTCCAGATGAATACAATGCGCAAGGTTATGACGCATTTTACGCACTAAATCAGGCTATTTCTGGTGGTGCCAAGACAGGTGAAACTATAAAGAATGCTCTCTACGACGTCTCATTTGATGGTGCTACAGGACATGTCGCATTCGATAGTAATGGAGATGTCGCTGGTGGTTACAATGTTTTCGTTGTTAAGAATGGTGCGTTCGTGATGGAGCAGTAATCACTGATAAATAATAAATTATTAGTATTAAAACATACAAAGTCATGAATAATTCATTCTCAGAATCAATAGAACTCCCTGAAGAATTTATAGTTGTAGAAAAATGTGATTCCGGTGGTGGAATTCTTGGGTATGAAGTAATGAGTCTGAAAGAAGCGCAAAAACAATCTGCTGATCCTCGTCGTCAAAAGATGGAAGACAGAATGATTGGTGTTCTACATGGTAGTGATCTTGAGGGAAAAGTATTTTGGAGGGAATGGGAAGGACCAATGTCGAAAGAACAAGCTGAAGATCTTGTGAAAGTCTGGGATGTACCCAGTACTATGACATATAATGAATATAATGAAAAATGGAAAAAGAAATAAATTTTAATAATTATTAATCAGTAAAAATCATGAAGAAAATAATTTGGTGGATAATCGGGATTGTGATAGTGGTAGCTATAATTATTTTTGCTACGCGAAGTGGCTCAAACAATACAGGACCAATCAAGATAGGGTTTATAGGACCACTTTCTGGCGATGCCGCACTCTATGGTGTCACAGAGAAAAACATAACAGATCAAGTGATAAGTAAGTTAAATGCTGAAGGGGGTATCAGTGGTCGTCAGATTCAAATGATTTATGAAGATGGTAAATGTAACGGAAAAGATGCCACAACAGCTGCACAGAAGTTGATCAGTATAGACAAAGTGAAAGTTATTCTTGGTGGGGCATGTAGTTCTGAGACTTTGGCAGCAGCACCAATAGCTGAACAAAATAAAGTAATACTGTTCTCAGATTTTTCATCGAGCCCAGCCATTACAAATTCCGGAGATTATATATTTAGAAATGCACCATCTGATACAGTGCTAGCCAAGCTAGATGCTGAGGCTATAATAGCTGGTGGATTTAAGAAGGTCGCTATCATTTCAGAAAACAATAGTTATGGCCAAGGAGTTAGAAAAGTTATGGACGGAATATTTACGGAAAAGGGAGTAAACGTTGTTTTCGATCAATATTATCAAACAGGAAGTACAGATTTTCGTGATATTCTAGTTAAACTCAAACAGAGTGATGCGGATTTGGTTTATGTTAATCCTGGTGACAATGGTAAGTCTGGAGCTTTGATAATCAAACAATATAAGCAGGCTGGAGGAACAGCTACTATTCATGGAAATTTCTCACTCGGTACAGCAGACTCACTTGCTATTGGAGGAAAATATCTTGAAGGTTTAGTTCTTAGTGATAGTGCAAAGCTAACAAATGCGTTAAATGATCTTATAGCTCAATATCAGCAAAATACAGGTACGAAGCCAGGAAATAACTTCGAATTAGGTGCAGCTTATGACCGTATCAATATAATTATCAGCGCACTCAAATCGGTCGGTTATGATGCTGATAAAATAAAGAATTATCTTTACGGAATAAAAAATTATACTGGCGCTCTCGGTACAATAGGGTTTGACCAAAATGGTGATGTTACGGGTGGATCATTTTTCACTGAATTTATCATCAAAGATCAAGTAGAAGTACCATTTGTTCAGTAATTTATTATTAGTAGATAATATTATCAGTGTCAAAATTTATAAAATCATGAAGAAAATAATTTGGTGGATAATTGGGATTGTGATAGTGGTCGTCATAGTCATCTTCGCTACACGAGGTGGAGCAGGTGATACAGGTCCAATTAAGATTGGGTTTATAGGACCTTTGACAGGGGATGGGGCATCATTTGGTGAACCACTTAGAAACTCCATCGATATGGCGGTAAGCTAAGTGAATTCATCTGGAGGTGTCGGTGGTCGTCAATTACAAATCATCTATGAAGATGGTAAGTGTACTGGTAAAGATGCAACAGATGCTGCTCAAAAATTGGTAAGCATAGACAAAGTAAAATATATAATTGGAGGCATATGTAGTAGTGAGGCATTTAGTGTTGTGCCTGTTGTGACACCTGCCAATGTTATAGCTATTTCTCCAGTTGCTTCTGCTGTGAAGTTGTCAGGTATGAGCCCATTCTTTTTTAGGAATAATCCAAGTGATGCGATTGCCGGGGCTGTGCTTGCGGATTATTTAGCAAAATCATATAAAACTGTCGCTATAATATCTGAGTTGTCAGATTATTCTCAAGGAATAAGAGATGTATTTGCTGCACACGCCAATAAGAACGGACTGACTATAGTTGATAATGAAAATTTTGATTCCAGTGTTACAGATTTTCGTTCTATCTTAACCAAGATTAAACCACTTAATCCGGATGTACTGATAACTAATCCAAGAGTACCAAAAACAGTAATTATTATAGCAAAGCAAGCAAGGCAACTTGGTATTAATTCACAATTCGCAGGATCATTATTCGCTGGAGATCCAGCAATGGCAGCAGCCGGATCATTCATGGACGGATTTGTCTCAGCAGATTTGGCAAGTCTAGTCGGTTCTCAGGGTCAGACTTTTGCAGATAAGTATAAGACGAAATTCGGTATTGCTCCGAACTATCCATTTTATGATGGTGGTGCTTACGATGATGTCTATATACTTTCTCAAGCAATATCAAAGGTTGGTGATGATGCGGTCAAGGTTAAAGATTATCTTCATTCTATGAATAGTTTTACTGGTACTATAGGTACTTATACTTTTGATCAAAATGGAGACATGACAGGTGCTGGCATTGTCATGGAAAAAATATCTGGAGGTAAAGTTTTACCTATTCAGTAGGCTATATCTAATTCTAAAATGACTAAGCCCCCGATTGCTCAGGGGCTTATGTCGTTCCGGCAAGTTGCGCCGCGGTGATACGATCACAGCAGCATTCGAGTTTCGAGTGCATCAATCTGCAGGATCTCCTGAATGGCGCGATCTTCGCGCTTTTTCAGACGCAGATTTTTGTTCTTCTTGCCGCCACGGACATTTTTGGTAGCTTTCATACTGTCACCTCCTCTCCGGGGTATAAATATAACAAATATTAGGGTATTTTCAAGTAGACAATTACAAGTTATACTTAGACCGTTCTATGGACATCATTCCGCAACTTATAGTCAATTCCATCATCGCCGGAGCTATTTACACCATGGTGGCTTTGGGCTTCAACCTCATCTATGGCACAGTCAAATTCTTTGATCTAGGTTATGGTGCCATCGCAGCAGTTGGTGGATATTCTGTCTTTTATTTCTATAAGATTCTAAATCTCGACCTCTCTCTTTCTATTCTTCTAGGCATCCTCATTTCTGGTCTCGTCGGTTACATAGTTTACAGACTGGTCTATGCACCACTTCGCAAAAGGAAGTCTTCTGGAATGGTTCTCATCGTCGCCGCACTCGGAGTCATGACAGCTCTTCAGGCTGTTGTCGCGATCTTATTCACAAGTCAATTCCAAACACTCTCACAAAATGCTGGCACTGAGCGTGTCTTCTCGATTCTTGGTGGTGTCATCACACAGACACAACTCATCATTCTTATCCTTGGTTTGGTCATCATGGCTATCATTGGACTGGTCTTCAAGTTCACACTTTTCGGAAAAGCTGTGAAGGCTGTCGGAGATGACGAAGAAGTTTCCAAGATTGTCGGTATAGACACGGTCAAGATTATCGGCTGGGTATTCTTCATCGGTTCAGCCATTGCTGGTCTTGCTGGAATACTTGTCGGTTTCGATACTGGAATAGAACCAACTATGGGTTTGTCGCTTTTGCTCAAAGGTGTTATTGCCGCCATCATAGGTGGTATAGGAAATGTTTACGGCGGCGTTCTCGGTGCCTTCTTACTCGGCTTCATCGAAAACTTCGGTATTTGGAAAATCTCAGGAGAATGGAAGGATGCTATAGCCTTCGGTGTGCTCATCATATTCCTTCTTTGGAGACCGCAGGGGATATTGAAGCGTTAAACTTTCTACTTTAAACTTCCAACTTTTATCTTTCAACTTATATGGAATACCTCATCCACATCGCCATACTGATAAGCATATACGCTATTTTGGGGCTATCTTTGAACCTTATAGTGGGCTATACAGGGCTTCTTAGCATCACTCAGGCAGCTTTCTATGGTATTGGGGCATATGTGACTGCCATACTGCTCACAGCGACTGGTATGAACTTCTTCATCTCTGTCATGTTGGGTGTCATCATCACCGGAGTTTTGAGTCTCGCTATCGGTTTCGTATTGTCCAAGTTCAAAGATGACTATTACGCTCTTGGATCTTTCGGTTTCAATGTCATCATTTACAGCATTTTCTTGAACTGGCAATCTCTCACTCGCGGCCCACTTGGCATTCCTGGAATTCCAAGGCCATCGATGTTCGGATTTACATTTTCAGAAAATATCTGGTTTCTAGTTTTATCTGCCGCTATAGCACTGATCATATTTGGAATATGTGAATACATAACTCATTCATCATTTGGTCGTGTTCTCAAGGCTATTCGCGAAGATGAAGGCGCTATCAGAGTCTTCGGATATCACACGATCTGGTATAAACTTTCCATCTTCGTTATCGGTGCCATGATGGCCTCTGTAGCGGGTGCACTTTTTGCCAGCTATATAACCTTCATAGATCCATCAACCTTCACGCTGACCGAGTCTATCTTCATACTTGCCATCATCATCCTCGGAGGTCTCGCCAACAATAAAGGCGCAATGCTCGGTGCATTCTGCCTCATCCTTCTGCCAGAAGTTTTGCGCTTTGTCGGTTTTCCAGATGACATCGCTGCGCAGATGCGTCAGGTCACTTACGGACTTATTCTTATCTTGCTCATGCTCTACAGACCACAAGGTTTGCTAGGGGAGTATAAGTTGTAGTTAATATCCATAAACACAAATGCCCCCGTAGGGGCTTCGTGTCACCAGTGTAGATCTTTTTCAAGATCTGGGGCCAGGATGTTTTCCCGTCCGTTCCACCAGTCGAGAATTTCTCGACACTAATATATTATACCAACATAAATTATAGTCAAGGGTATGATTCGTTGGAATCAACGGGAATCGAACCCGTAATATACCACTGGTAAGATGGTATATTGAAACCATTCCACGCCCGCGGAAGCTCAGGACTCCCGCATCATTAAGAATAAAACACGCAGATAAAATATTAATGAAGAAATGTTTAAATTTCGATAAAAAATAAATCAAATTTTGTTCAAAAAGTTCTCAAATTTTGATAAAGAAGTTATAAAAAATATTTAATACCACCATTTGCGCAAATTGACCTCTTGTGGTTGACTTGATGTAGGAGGTGAAAAATGATCAAGTTATATACGCCTGATATTCAAAATTCAGGAGTTGGTCTGATATTGGCAAAAGCCTTGGTTGAGGCTCGAGTCGGTTTTGAACTTGTAGCCACGCAAGAGTTGGCGGATATTGTGGTTGTCGTCGGTATCGATAACCTTGATGAAGTCTTCAATGATAAGCAGTACTTCTGTGTGGTTCCGTTTCCGCCGAAACTGAGCTTTGAGCAACAAAGCACAAATGTCTACAAGGCGACATCGATTGGTAATGTCACAAGCGGATTTGAAGCAACGGCGCTCCGCAAAAGCTATGATGAATGGCCAGCCAAGCCTACAGCTCAAGCGACAGCAGCTATCGCCACGGCGACAGTCTGATCGAGCACAAATTCCACGCGCAGTCGATTGCCTATATGGGTCGGCTGCGCGGAGTTGTTTATGGAAATTTAAACCACCCCAGCGTTTCCGCTAGGGCAGTGTACCTCCTTTCTATTTACTAATTTCAAGACGTTATTTTCCAACCAAGACCATGGATGCCTTCGGCAGACCAGGCCCAAACATCTTGTGCTTATTGATTATGCTGTGTCGTACAAACTCGCAACGCGGAGCATTCGGGTCGCCGCCTGTGCCACGTTTCCGTCTCCATGTACTTGAACGGAATCCATATGGTAACGAGTATTTTCCGGTGGTACCATGCTCACGAAGCAAGGAATGAACTTTGCGTTCGGCGTCAGTCATAGGACTAACTGATTCCACCATGCAGATTTGTGAGGCTGCTGTGATCATGTCTCCATCGACGACCTCGTGACTGATTCTGTTCCATGATCCTGACTTGATCATCGGAGGTGCCTTCTTGTTCTTGATAGCATCCTCCATGTGCAGACACAGACCAACGACAATGCGGACGATGAGTTTGAGATGGTCACCGAGCCCTTCGTGTCGGACTTCGTAATTTCCGTCAACCGTGGACACTGTCTCGAAGTCTTCCTCGATATCTTCCATGATGGACTTCTCGTCATTAAGATCCATTTTGATAGTCTGGATCAGTGGTGACTGGAAGTACTTATCATTCAATCCACCAAGTAACTCATTGAGTTTGGCATAATTCTTCGCTTTCAATGCCTCATTAATCTCAGCCGATTTCTTTTCTGTCAGATATGGTCTGTGAACCAGGTCCTGACAGGGAATGACAATGAACACCTGACCAGCATCAAACTGTACGTAGACGAAGTTGATGTCTGGCTGTTTCTTCCCATCCATTTTCCAAGATATCGGTATTGGCAAGACCATGCCAAAGGAATTGAATGGTGGCCTGATATCAGACCACCTGACCTTACCGATCCTAGTCAGTTCCAGTAAGCCTTGTAGATCCTTACTTGTCATATACATGTGCATTGAACATCTGGTCCACATGCTCAGTATTTCCGGGATGAATATGAACGATGGTGAACTGTCAAAGTACTTATTTAGAACGTACGGCGGAATGAAGTACTTATCTTTGTCTAGTGGCTTACGTGACGTGAGGTCTTTCGTAAGGTCCCGCCAATTCTTCATTGCACCAGTCAGGCTGAATTGGGCAATCATGTCTCCGTTACATTCAGCCTTTACTGTTGCTACGGCTTCGCTGAACTGCATGCTAGACTTCCACACTTCCAATAACTGTTGAAGTGTGTTTTGTGGCAGTAATTTTTTTCCTAAACTCATTTTTCCCCACTACGTTGAAGTTGATTTCGAACATTATTCTTTGACGTCAAACAGCTCGTCTGGCAGTGACTATGACACAAATATTGGATTTATGCAAGAGCTGATAAATCTGGCCTAAAACTGGTTAAAACACCGCAAAAATGATTTAATATGGTGGTTAATATAACTATTTACTATGAACAAAAAAATTCTTTGGCCAGTTATCATAGTTGCAGTCGTCATACTGATTGCGGCTGGCATCAGCGGAAACTCAAATAAGGCTAAAGACGGAAAGTTCAAGATCGGAGTAATTTTGCCACTATCTGGACCAGTTAGTGCTCTTGGTGAGGCTGCGAAGGATTCGATAAATTTGGCACTTTCTACGCTTTCGCCAGCGGATAAGAAGAACATAGAAATAGTCTACGGCGATGACCAGTTCGATCCAAAGCAAACTGTTTCTGTTGCACAAAAACTTATAGATACTGATAGTGTAAAAGCTCTCATAGTCTACAGTTCTCCATCTTCAGTCGCAGCTTCATATATTGCAGAGAAAAATTCCATTCCAATGATTGGACTTGGAAATTCGACAGAGATCAATACTGGCAAGCAATGGGTCATGAGATATATGCTTGGACCTTTGGAGCAAGCGCAAGCTATCGAAAGCCTCTTGCTTAAAGGTAAATTCACTAAGGTTGCTTTGGTCTGGAATCAATCCGACGGACCAAAATCTGTCCATGATCAGTTGGTGAAAATTTTGCCAGAGCAAGGTTATACGATAGTAGCAGATGAATCTGTAACCAAAGCTGAAAATGATTTCAAGACCTCCATATTAAAGATCAAAGCAGTTAAACCTGAAGTTGTAGTGGCCTATATTTCTCCACAGATTGGAGTTTTTGGTAAGCAGGCAAAAGATCTTGGATTGAATGTTCCCATAGTTAGTGGCCCTCCGATGGAACAAGTAAGTCAGCTCACAGTAGCTCAAGGTGGACTCGATAATCAACTCTTCGTTGGTAATGATAATGTTGCATTTACTGACGCATTTTATGCAAAGTTCAATATGTATCCATCTATTGCAGGAGACTATGCCTATGATGCACTGATTCAGTTTATCCAAGCTGCAAACCAAACTGATAAGTCTGGTACTGCCATCATGCAATCTTTGCGCAAGAGCTTCACTGGAGTTTCTGGAGAATACATCTATAATAACGACGGCTCGTTTAATGTTAAGCAGGTCGTAAAGAAATGGGATGGTAGCAAATTTGTCGTGGTTAGGTAATAATATAGCCATGCCCCTACTTTCAACACACAACCTGACAAAGAGTTTCGATGGAGTAAATGCTGTCAACAAACTTTCTGTCACCCTTATGCCAGGAAGGATCACTGGCATCATCGGACCAAACGGTTCAGGAAAGTCCACACTCATCAATGTTTTGACTGGCATGATGCCTTTCGATCGTGGTGAAGTTATCATCTCTCGAAGAACTCACCTTAAGAAGATTCACGCTCATGAAGTTCCTTTTTATGGAATGACTCGTACATTTCAGGATGTCAGACTCTTCGAACAATTGCCTGTATTGGATAATATCTTGGTCGTACTTACTGAGCGTAGCATCTGGTCGGCGCTCTTCGAGCATCATACAGTTTTCCATCTCGAGCAAGCAGAAAGTGTTTTGCGAAAAGTTGGGCTTTGGGAAAAGAGAAATGAACTTGCCAAAAATCTTTCATACGGACAGCGCAAGTTGTTGGAGATAGCCCGTGTGCTCGCTATCATTCACGACAGTGCCGGAAATATAGATACTATTTTCTTCGATGAACCTTTCGCTGGATTGTTTCCGGAGATGATAAAGACAGTTATCACTGTTATGAAGGAACTTAGAGATCAGAATAGATCTGTAGTGCTTGTGGAACACAATATGGATCTTATTCGCGAATTGTCTGACCATCTCATTGTTCTCGACTCTGGTGAACTACTTGCAGAGGGCAGACCGGCTGAGGTCTTGGCGAGGAAAGATGTTATTGAGGCTTATTTGGGGGAGTAAATTTTTGTTATAATCTCACCATGTCACAAACAAAGTCACCCAAAGTCTATAACCCACTCCTAGAACTCAAGAATATCCACGTAAGTTATGGTGGGGTCAAAGCCCTGGTTGGTGCCTCGATGTTTATAAACACAGGGGAGATCGTGGCCTTAATGGGTCCAAATGGAGCAGGAAAGTCTACTATTTTGAAGGCTATTTTCGGTCTAGCACCCATCGGTTCTGGTGAAGTCATATTTGAAAGTGAAAAAATAAAACCTATTTCGCACGAGGTTGTGGAAATGGGTATCTCATTTGTTCCACAAGGTCGTCGAGTTTTTCATCATCTGACTGTTTTGGAAAATATAGAGATAGGTGGATTCAATATAAAAAGTGCCAATGAACGTAAGGAGCGCATAGAGATGGTCTTGGACTTGTTTCCAGCTCTTCGTGCAAAGATAAAGGCAAAGTCTGGAACATTGTCTGGAGGTCAACAGCAGATGTTGGCTATTGCTCGTGGTCTCATGATAGATCCTAAACTTCTTCTTCTAGATGAACCAACTCTTGGCTTGTCGCCGAAGATTGTGAAAGAAGTTTTCAAGATAATAAAAGAGATTAACGTTCGTCGAGGAATTGCTATTTGTATAGTTGAGCACAATCTCAAATCTGTTCTCGATATCGCTACTCGTGCATATGTTTTAAAAAGTGGTCACAACTTCTACGAAGGTCCAACGGGTGAGGTCATAAGTACTGGTGTCCTTGCGAAGGCGATGCTGTAAAATGGAGTTATCCTCATGCGAGGATTGCTCCGTATCCTGGACGGATACGGGTTATCCACAGATATGTACTTGCAGGTGAACGTACGTTCACCTATAATGTGTACATGAGTAGATACCGCACAATACAAGTTATAAGGATGGAGATTGAACGTCTAAATCGCGAGATTGATCTCAAGATCATTCACGGTCTTTCATATCGACATGAGGCACATAGACATAAGATTTTGACATCTCAACTTCGACATCTTGTACCAAGCAGATTGGCTTGGTTGAGGAATTCATTGAGTTTCGTGTCACTTATGATGTTTTAATATGTCAAATAGTTCTGTTGCGAAATTTT
>CAIPWS010000013.1 GCA_903868845.1 uncultured bacterium | reverse complement strand
TTGCCTCCACCAACAACTACAACGTCTTGATCTGAATACATTGGTCCATCGCAGGTTGCACAATAGGTTAGACCTTTGTGTTCATATTCATTTGCACCTTTTATATCGAGCTTACGTCGGCTACTACCACTGACTATAAGGACGGTGCGTGCCTCATATGAACCTTTGTCAGTTTTGATAGAGAAGATATGATCTTTCGCGGTACCAGTATTTTTCTTTTCTATACTTAAACACGATTCACCATCCTTGAAAGTTAGTATCTCTGCACCACTAGATGTGTCCTTGGCATAAGTTTTTGCGTGTACTTCTAGATTCTTGGAAAGTTCTACTCCAGATATAGCGGGAGTTCCAACCCAGTTTTCTATCTTTTCAGAAACGGAGCTTTGGCCGAGCCAATCCTTCGTAATGATGACGCTGCGCAAACGCTTACGTGAAGCATATACTGCTGCAGCCGCACCAGCTGGTCCACCACCGATAATTGCAAGGTCGTATGTCATAGTGGATGTATTGTAGCAAATAAAAACGACTCCTTGAAGAGTCGCTTTTATTTTTTATGAGTCAATTATTTCAACCTAGATCTCCTCAAGAACGCAGGAACAGCACCCCAATCATCATCGTCATCTGCTGGTTTTGCAGCAGGGGCTACTGGAACAGAAACGGGCTTCTTTATGTCTGTGACTTTCTCTGCTTGGACATTTTCACGCTTGGACTCAGGTGCTGAATGGAAGATCTTTCCCTTATCTTTTTCATTTCCACGAGAAATAGAAGTTATAGTTGTATCACCGAGTGACATTGTGGAAGGTCTAGCTGGAGCAGTATTGGTTTCTGGAAAACCAGTAGCGATAACTGTAATCTTGATCTCGTTCTTCTTGAGCTTATCATCGCGGACTGTACCGAAGATAATCTTGGCTTCAGGATCGATAGATTCTGTGATGACCTTCGCAGCATCTTGGATCTCGAACATTGTGAGGTCTTCACCACCGGCAATAGAGAAGAGAACACCCTTGGAGCCAGTGATAGAAACATCGAGAAGAGGTGAATTGATAGCGGCCTTGGCAGCTTCGATAGCACGGTTTTCGCCGATAGCTGTACCGATACCCATAAGTGCTGAGCCTGCATTTTCCATGACGGTGCGGATATCTGCGAAGTCTATATTGATGATACCTGGAGTTGTTATGAGGTCTGAAATACCCTCGACGGCGTGACGAAGAATCTCATCACACATTGAGAAAGCATTTTTGACAGTAGTACCTTTGTCTATAGCTGAAAGGAGACGATCGTTTGGAATGACGATGATAGCATCTACTTCTTTTTTCAATTCCTCTAGACCAGCTTCAGCTATACGGCTGCGTTGACGTCCTTCGAAGAAGAAAGGCTTCGTGACGACTGCGACTGTGAGACAACCAAGTTCTTTGGATATACGTGCAATGAGTGGGCTTGCACCAGTACCAGTTCCACCACCGAGTCCGCAAGTGACGAAGACCATGTCTGCACCTTTGATCGCATCTTGGATCTCATCACGAGTCTCTTCGACCGCACGTCGTCCGAGATCTGCATTCATACCAGTACCGAGTCCGCGAGTAAGATTTTTTCCTATGTGAATGCGCTTCTTGGCCATCGATCTGTGCAAGTCTTGGGAATCTGTGTTTATAGCAATGAAATCAACGCCTTTGACCTTGCTGTTGATCATGTGGTTTACAGCATTTCCTCCTGAACCTCCAGCTCCAACAACCTTTATTCGTGCGAAAGCTTCAATGTCTGGTGTAATATTAGGCATATAAAAATGGGTTTTAACGGGTGTTATGTACGCTGTATATTATCATAGGTCACGTAGGAAACAAGGCCTTTTTATGGCTCACAAAAGGTGTTCTAATATTTGGTGAAATTTGAGAACTTTTTGAGCGTTTCTTTAGAATTTTTTGATTAAAATTTGATTATTTCTTCATTAAAATTTTATCTCTGTATGTCAAAATTATTTGCATGGAAAATATATATGATAGATGGAATCGTATTCAGAAGGAGCTCACTGAAAGAAAAGGTGTTGTATATTGTCATGCTAGGGATATATGGTGGTGTTACATAGGAATGAATGTAGGTTCAGAAATGTATGGGAAGAATGAAAATTTTGAAAGACCTGTAATTATCATTAAAGCTTACAAAAACATGACGGCACTTATAGTTCCTCTCACTAGCAAACCCAAATTTGGTAAGTATTATTTCAATGTTAAATACAATGACACCGTGTCGTGTGCAATATTGTCTCAGGTAAGGACTATTAGCACAAAAAGACTTTCAAGAAAAATAGGTAAAATTTCTCAAAATGATTTCGATTTACTTATTAACAAATATAAAGAAGATTTGTAATTTCAAAACCCCACTTGGGAGTGGGGTTTCGCGGCTTCCTCGTATCCTAGATGATTTCTAGCGAGGTACCTCGGGGCCCATCCCAATGATGGACATGGTGTTATAAGTTTAGCAAAAAGATTTACCTTGTCAATGCCCAAATTGCTACAACCATCACAAAAATTTCCGCATAACAAGTCCAGAGCTTTGAGTATTCTCTTATAATGAAATTCCAGTAATATCTCATACTGTGAGGTCCACCATCTACACCTTGATAAGTTTTATTTACTATGTCAAATCTTTTTGTATTAAATGGCCACAGCCACATGACACCATCTTCTATCGAATCGAAGATAAGGTGACTCCATGATCCTGTCAGGATGAGTCCTCCTATAAGTTCTGTGAAAGCAGAGCTAAATATATATCCAAATCCGACAACGACAAGACTGACAAGTAGCCAAAAACTTGGTGCGTGTGTGAAATAATTTCTATGACTTTCAACTTTGCGACCACCGTGTGTTTCTTCATAATGAAGTCTGAGCAGGTCTAGGTCTGGAAGTTCGCCGGCTAGTGTGCCAAGCACAAGAAGTACATTTATCTGTTCATGACTCAAACCAGATGCTACACCAGCGTGTGTGATAGCGAGCAGTGCTACTGCTCCCAAATATCCTCCCGCTAAATGTCCTGGTAGAACCATATTATGGTAGAAACTTACTGAACCAACGTCTCGAGGCCTTCATGGCATTTTTCAAAAATTGTATGGAAGTGTCGAGCTCTGGGCCTTCTTCTGTGTGCATGCCCCAGATACAGAGACCGTATGCTACAGCCCATGTGGCGTCTTTGAAAGAAGAATTTCCGTTTGTGATGCCGATGGTTCCTATGCGTGCAGGGAGTTTCAAAGCAACTTTACCCATGGTATCAATCGAGTTAAGTCCTGAACCTCCACCGGTTATAACGATACCTGCTGGCAACAAACCGTTTCTACCAATCTTCTTCAAATGGACTTCTATAAGTTCGAAGATGTCTGACAAGCGTGCTGCAATGATCTCCTCAAGTTTCTTGCGAGGGTATGAACTTCCAGTGATTGCACCAACTTTGATCTGCTCGGCTTCTTCAAGTGGAACTTTGAGACCAAGAGCGATGTCGTTTGTTATGTCGGTTGATCCGATAGGGAAAACTTCAAGTGAAGTCGGAATATTATTTTCGAAGACAGCAATAGACACTGTTTCAGATCCAATGTTCGCGAGAACACAGCCAGCAACCTTTTGTGATTTTGAAAGAGTTACAAAACCGGCGGCAACAGGAGCAGCCATTATATCCTCCACTTTTATACCAGCCTCGTTGACTGCTTGGATAAGATCAGCTACGTGATGGTCGAGACATGTGATAAAAAGAGTCTTGCGTTCGAGTTTATTTCCAGTGAGACCAACAGGTGTTCCGAGTGTAGGTACTCCGTCTAGTTTGTATTGAAGGGGAATATCATAAATAATTCTTCTATTTGCCTTCGCTGTATGAGGCATATCCTGCTCACTTTGTTCGTCAATCTTCTTGAGATCAAGATCCGTTATCTCTGCGTCCGCTCTGGAAGTTATGAGAGTACTGTTTACTACAGTGCTTGCAAGACCAATACCACCAACACCTATGAAGGCTTGTTTTATTTTTACACCAGCTTTTTCTTCTGCAACTTCAGCAGCTCTGCGAATACTATCTGCCACGTCGCGAACATTTGTGACATAACCGTGTCTTAGGCCGCGCGATTCAACAGTACCAATACCCAAAATCTTAGGCAGACCTTTTTCTGTCTTTTCGTTGCTGTCTGCGATAACAACCTTGACGCTGTATGTTCCGACATCTATGCCTGTAACGATTGTTCTTGCCATATTATCTTGAATAATACCATAGCATGAGCCTACACGCACGATTGGGGATATTTAGATACCGAACTTTTTTCTTAAAACTATTTCCTCCTTTTCCATCTTTGTTCCATGATCGTAGCCTTTGAGGTGAACACACCCGTGAATAAATAGAAAATCTATAAAGTTATCGTACTTACGGTCAAATTTCTTGGCTTCTTTGCGTGATTCACTACGGCAAATATATATCTCACCTTCATTTTTCGAAAGAGGAAAACTTAAGATGTCTGTTGGCTTGTTTATGTTTCTGTATGTGCGGTTTAGTTCGCGCATTTTCTGGGGACCAATAAATGCAAAAGACAGCACGTAGTCTTTACCAAGTGCCGCCTTTTTTATTTTATGAAATTTTTCAGAAATCTGCATTTACTTTCAACTTTTCACTTTCTCCTTTCTACTTTCTACTTTCTACTTTTCTCTTTTCACTTTCTCCTTTTATCTACGTCTCTTTGTCTCTATAGGTGCCTTACCAAGCTTTATGAGTTCTGCCAAAGCTGCCTTGCGATTTAGGCCCTTCAATGTCTTGACCTTAACTTTGTAATGAGACTGGACACGGCTACTGTAGCGGAGGCTACGCTTGCGAGGAATAACACCAGAGCTCTGAACCTTACGGCTGAAGCGACGGAGTATATTGACACTTGTTTCGCCGGCATTGCGGCTTATTTCTACGTTTATCATTGTGGGGAATAGGATAGCATGAGTTTTATAGGTGTGCAAGTCTACTTCCAGTACTGTTTCTCTATCTTCTGCATGTGTTTTGGCAAATGTTCAAGAGGGATAATATCCTGAGCGTGTGTGTCAGTACGACGGACTATGATGGTCTTATCCACCGCCTCTTTCTTTCCCATGACGATAACATATGGTGTGTGATGCTTTTCTATGTTGGAAACCTGAGCACCAAGACGATCCTTCGCCAAAGATAAGAAGAGAGGAATTCTTGTTTGTCGCAAAGTTTCTATGATAGCCAATGACATCAACTTCGACTCTGGACTCAATTGCATAAATGAGGCTATAGGACGTTTTGCTTTCTTCAAAGGTTTTCTTAGGGTGGATACTTTATTTTTTATGAGAAGGGAAATGCCAACACCTTGTATGTCGCGCTTCATACCAACTCTTTTTGCAAGACCGTTGTAACGAACACCTATAGCGAGTATATGTCGCTCTTCATTTACTAGAGTAAATATTGTTTCTGTACAATATTTTTTGTTACCAATAAGGCTATTGTTTATGATGTAGGGGATATTCAATGCCTCGAAATATTCCAAGACCTCCTCAAGGTGTCTTCGGCTAGATTCTGTCAAAAAGTCTATAGACTTCGGAGCATCTTTATTTAACTCTTTGCTGTCATCACGATGGCTAGCTAGAAGTTCAAACGGGTCACGTTTGAGTATCTGACGACATTCTGGTGACATGTCATTTATGTGTTTTCTATAATAAGCCGTCAATTCTCTAGTAAATTTCGCAATAGAGTCACGATCTCCTATGGAATTTATCTCAACTATGGTATTTATATATTTTTCTTCTGCCAACATTGCTCGAGCTGTCTGTATGAGAGTAGCCTCCGCGATACTTCCAGATGCACCAAGTATCTCCATGTCAGCATATCTTGACGAACTTTTTTTCACTGGGTTTTTGCATGTATCTTTGAAATAGAGCATGACAGGCTGATTGTGATTGTGCATATTCTGCTCATGGTATGTGCGTATGAAAGCTATCTTTTCTTCGACATGCAGTGGGAATTTTGCATGATTGTCTGTCTCATCATCGACGAAGTCGCCGTCAAGAATATCTTTCGCTGCTTTCAAGTCGGCATCATTTACAGTAGGACTCTTCACTGGCATGAAACCATAATAAAGTGCAATCTCACCGATCTTGTCCAAGTGGTCATACGAAATAAATTTTGAATTTGCATTTGAACCTTTCTTGCCTTTGTTGGTTGTCATTTTATTTAATTAAATTTAATAAATTGTCGTTGAAGCAGTTCTATACTCGCCAGGGAATACAGCGATCTGTGTTGGTGGTGTCAATCTCACTAGCGGTCTACCCGTGATGAGATTTGCTGGCAATGGTCCCCAATATCTCGAGTCTGAACTTTGAGCTCTATTGTCTCCCATCACGAAATATTGAGAGTCTGTCAGCGCAACTTGCATATTTTCGTACGACTTATGGTTTTCTTCTATGTAAGGTTCGCTGAGTGTTATTGTTGATTTTTCGGAGGACTTGGTTATAGTGACTACTCCGTTTTTTATATTTACCGTCTCGCCCGGTAAACCGATTATACGCTTTATGTAGTATATACTTGGGTCATTTGGATATTCGAAAACAATGACATCTCCACGTGCTGGCTTTTCAAATCTATATGAAAGCCTGTCTACTATGAGATATTGTCCTGTAGAGAATGTTGGATCCATAGAAGCACCGTCAACTATAAAGGGTTCAATGATAAATGGCTTTATCACCCAAAAACCGAGTATATAAGCTATAGCTATGACTTTGATCCATTCCCAGACTCCTTTCCAGAAAATTTTTTTCTTTTGATCGTGCGTTTCTGGATTCATGTTGAGAGCATTTTAGCATTTTTTTGAGTTTGACACAATAGAATTTTGTGTGCGACAATTGAAAACATAAATTTATAAAAAATAGTTGCTTAATTTTTCAAACAAAATGCCTTACATCATCGCTGGTCTCGGAAATCCTGGAGAAGAATACGAAAACACTCGTCACAATACAGGACGAATCATTTTGAATTCTATTACAGATGAGGAGTTTAAATTTGTTAAGAAGTTGAATGCACAGGTTGCCGAAACAAAGATAGGAAAAGAACGTGTAACATTTGTGGCACCAGATACTTTTATGAATAATTCTGGTAAAGCTATTGCACCACTTGTAAAAAGTGTGAAGGCTGCTGAGAGACTTGTTGTTATTTATGATGATTTCAATCTTCCGCTTGGACGAATAAAGATTTCTTTCAATAGAAGTTCCGGCGGACATAATGGTGTTGAGTCGATCATCAAAGCGGTCAAGACTGAAGCTTTCGTGCGTATACGTATCGGTACTGCTCCAGAGAAAAATAATGGCGACGCAAAAGTCCCACACGGCGACGAAAAAGTTTTGAAGTTTATTTTGAGTAAGTTCAAGGATGAGGAGATGAAGGTTTTGAAAAAGGTGGGGAAGAGAGTTGCTGAAGCGGTTGAGGTTTTGGTGCGCGAAGGCCGTGAGAAAGCCATGAGTGTTTACAATGCGGGTTAGGTCTTTGTCGGAAAAAGCGTTAAAGTTCGAATGGTCATGAAAAGTATGTGTGGCTTGGTGTGTAGCCGGGGCATGCTCTTTGAGCACATATGGAAATTAGGCCTCAAAAAGGCTCAATTTTCGTATACAGGTAAATAGTGTATATACTGGCGGGGGTGGCACATGTTTTATATAACACCGACTTAGCTTTGCACAAGTGTACCCTTGTCCACATCTATAAACTAGAATCGCACGGTTGAGCCATTCCAATTTATAAATGTGAATAACTCCTCCTTTTGAGACGACATACACACCCCACCAGCTTTCAAATACCAACAATTTTGTACTGCCGGCGCACCGACATGTTTCTCTAGGCACCTCCGACAAAGTGACCATAAAGTGGTCACTTTGCTAAGGGTCTAAAAAACACGTGCTCACACCTACTCATTCGGTGCACTAAATCTTGGTAGTATTCCCGAGCACAAAACAAAAAATCCGACACCCACCACAATCGGTGAGGCGCCGGACTTTTTGAATGTGTGACTATTTTTTCACGTTCTGCGTGCGACCTGATTACTTCGCTACGAAAGTAAGTGCCATCTTCTGTTCCTTTGGATCGAA
>CAIPWS010000012.1 GCA_903868845.1 uncultured bacterium | reverse complement strand
GTCTGACAGTAGGCTGTATAACCCAGTAAACATATTGACCTATTTACCTTTCTTAAGGTTATTTTTCTTGTAAAAATTCTTCGATTCCCTAGTGATTGCAAGAATAGATATCATGGCGATATATGCAGCACTTACTTCTGGTGGCATGTGATATGGAATCTTGAAAACAATACTTGTGATGATAAGTACGAGTATCAAACCTGTCCACACTATGGAATATACTTCCCCAGGATGAATGGAGCTATGCATATGATGCCATCTCCTGAACTCTTTCTCTGCACTGTATATTGCAAGCGAGGCACAGTATATGGCAGATATGGCGAGTAAGATCTCGGTATGAGATAGGATATTATCTTCAAAGAAATCGTAAATGATAGCTAAGAAAAATATCAATGACCAAAAGTTTGTGACCTTGCGCCACATGGTGAAAGACCCAAGTCCCTTAAATTTGTCAGTGAAGATTTTCATTTTGTTTGACGGGCGCAAAACTAATACGAAGCCATCATTATTATCTTCTCTATGACACCTTTCAATTTGTTAATAAGCTTATGAATCATGATTATATATTGTAACATTTTGATTGCATTTTGGAATAACGAAAAACCCCACTTAGGATAATGTTATTAGCATATTGGGCAATATTGACGGCTTTTCTAATTGTATTGAATTTATACATGACGTAACTCCGCCACATAACTTTTGGGGACATACGGAAAGTCGTCCTTAAAATGGTACGACTTTTGATATGTGCATAAAGTGCACTCTGCTGACGACATATACACCTTGAGTACATATCGAAATTTGGACAAAATCTGTCCGAATTTGCATATACATAAAAAACAACCTCTTTCGAGGCTGCTTTTATCTTTTTACTTTTAACTTTTAACTTTCACCTTGCGCTTTTCTCTTTCGCCTTTATTATCCTAATATAACCTTACTCTTCTTCTTACCAACCTGGCGGCGAGAAACGATAAATACGTTTGAATACTTCTTTGGAGTACGTGTCTTCTGACCCTTACCTGCTGGCTTACCCCAACGAGTCTTGAGACGGCGGAGACCGCGACCTTGTCTTTGTTCACCTCCACCATATGGGTGGTCAACTGGGTTCTGAGCTGTACCACGAACTGTTGGGCGAATACCCATCCAGCGTGAGCGACCAGCTTTACCTATATTAACAAGGCGATTTTCTTCATTTGAAACAGCACCTATAGAAGCCCAAGCATCTTCGTGAACCTTGCGGATCTCTGTAGAAGGCATCTTGATGTGAGTATAGCTGGCGTCGTTGGCGACAACCTGACCAAATGAACCTGCTGAACGAACAAGCTTTGCTCCACTTTCTGGCTTGATCTCAATATTGTAAATAAATGTACCGACAGGAATCTTCTTGAGTGGCAGACGATTTCCAACGAGGATAGGAGCGTTCTCACTTACTATAAATGAGTTCCCGACTTTCATTGTCTTTGGCAAAAGGATATAACGCTTTGTTCCATCCTTGTAGTTCACAAGACCGATATAACCTGTGCGGAAAGGATCGTATTCAACAGTCTTGACTGTAGCTATCATATCCTTCTTCTCATACAAGAAATCGATGATGCGATAGAGCTTCTTGTGACCTCCACCCTTGTGACGAACTGTGATGCGTCCATGTGCATTGCGTCCCATATCACGCTTGAAACCAGTCGTGAGTGGAGCGTATGGCTCAGAAGCAGTGAGATACTGCTTGAACGGCAAAACTGTCATATGGCGGCGAGACTTAGATGTTGGGCGGAATGATTTCATGATACAAATGTTACGAATAAAATAATGCGAATGATTATACGAAGTCTATCTTCTCCCCTTTCTTGACCGTAACGACTGCTTTACGGAGTCCAGGAACAGAACCTATCTTGCCACGAACGAAGACTTTTCTGGAAGGGTTATTGAGCAAAGCTATCTTGACTGGAGTGACTTTGTAAAGAGTCTTTATTGCCTTGCCTATAGAATTCTTATTTGCCTTTGCTGTGATAACGAAAGTATAAACTCCGTTTTGGCTAAGCAAACCAGACTTCTCAGTGATGTGTGGGCGTATGATAGCTGATGTAGCAGAATTGTTAACAGTGTTTGAAACTGGAACAGCGACTGCCTTTGTGACTACTTGCGCTTTTTCACTTGCGCCTTTCACCTTAACCTCTTCTTTCTTTTTTGATCCGAATAATGCCATGGTAGTAATTATTTAGTCTTAGTTTTTGTAACCTTTGCGACCTTGGCCTTTTCGACTTTTGCAGGCTTTATCTTTGCAGGCTTGGCAGAAGCTATAAGTGACTTCAATGACTCAGCTGGATTTGTGACGATAAGATATGTGTGGTTCAAGACTGAAACAGGGTTGATGTTGCGGAATTCCTCAAGAGATATATTTCCAATATTGTTGAAGCTCTTTGTAACAGCATCTGCTTTCTTGTCTACAGCGATGATAGCTGTATTGACCTTCTTTGTGACCAATCTATCAAATCCCTTGATAGTAGAGAGTGACTTTATGACAGCAACCGCATCCTTCGTCTTTGGGGCTGTTATATTCAAAGAATCGATAAAAAGTATTTCACCGTCCTTCATCTTGCGAGAAAGAATAGTATAGAGAGCCTTTGTGCGGGCCTTCTTGTTGATCTTGCGATCGAAGTTCTTGTCTGCGCGAGGACCGTGTGCGATACCACCACCAACCCATATAGGTGAACGTGATGAACCGTGACGTGCGCGACCTGTTCCTTTCTGCTTCCAAGGCTTCTTACCACCTCCACGGACTTCTCCGCGAGTCTTTACGTTGGCGATAGCATTACGAGAATTTGAATTCATGAGGCGAACCACTTCGTGAACGAGGTCAGAATTCCAAGGCAATCCGAAAACTGACTCTGGAAGAGAGATCTTCCCTGTTGATTTACCTTGTGTGTTGTATATTGTTGTTTCCATGTTTTTGCTTTATTCTTTAATTCTTTATTCTTTATTCTTGTGCTTATTTGGCAACAACTTCTACCAATGTTCCTCTTCGACCTGGTACAGCTCCCGAAACATACAGTATATTCTCATCTTGGTCAACGTGAGCGACCGTAAGACCAGTAACAGTGATGCGATCTGAACCCATACGTCCTGCCATGCGCAGACCTACTGGAACGTGCGTACGAAGACCACCTCCGATAGAACCTGGCTCACGCTCAGAGTGCTTCTGACCGTGTGTGCGAGGACCTCCATGGAAACCGTGGCGTTTGACGACACCCTGAAAACCTTTACCTTTCGAGATTGCGCTCACAACTATAGAATCTCCGGCTTTGAACTGAGAAACCTCTATCTTGCCACCAACCTTGAAGGCTGCCTTCTCTGCTGGTGTTGCTTCGTCGAGACGAAATTCTGATAGTGTTGCGAAGTTGCCAAGATCCTTGATGTGACCCTTCAAAGGCTTGTTGATGCGAGAAGCATTGCGGCTTCCTTCACCAACCTGCACAGCCTCATAACCATCGCGCTCCTTCGTGCGAATATCTGTGACTACGTTTGCTTGTACAGAGACCAGAGTAACTGGAACTACTGCGCCAGAGGCATCGTAGATTTGAGACATATTTAACTTTCTTCCAAGAATGAATTTCATGGCGGTAATTCGGGAAATTTATTTAATTTACATCATCTTCACATCGATATTCACTCCAGATGGCAAACTCATGTTTGTGAGGGCCTCGATGACTTTCGGATTTGGGTTAATAATATCTATAAGACGCTTGTGAACACGCATCTCGAACTGCTCACGGGAATTTTTGTCGATAAATGAAGCACGGTTCACTGTGTACTTCTTTATCTCCGTTGGCAAAGGAACTGGACCATGTACTTCTACGTCGTAACGAGAAGCTGTATCCATAATCTGTTTCAATGATGCATCTAAGATCTTGTGCTCATATGCGCGTATACGTATGCGTAGATGAGGAATCTCACCAGCAGCCTTGACCTTCTTTGCGCGAGCTGGAACTTTCTTTACGGTTTCCTTTGCTGTAGTAGGCATAATTGTAGGTTAAAAGTATAAAGGAGCAGGTCGAAAGTATTAAGCTACGATTTTCGTTACGACTCCGGCACCGACTGTCTTACCACCTTCACGGACGGCGAAACGCATCTGAGCTTCGAGAGCGACTGGAGCAACGAGCTTTACCTTGAATGTAACTGTGTCACCTGGCATAACCATTTCGACACCAGCATTCAATGTAACTTCACCAGTAACGTCTGTTGTACGGATATAGAACTGAGGCTTATAACCTGTGAAGAATGGTGTGTGGCGACCTCCCTCTTCTTTCTTCAAAACGTAAACTTCAGACTCAAATTCTGTATGTGGCTTAACTGAGCCAGTTTTTGCAAGAACCTGACCACGAGAAACGTCATCCTTTGCTGTACCACGGAGAAGAAGACCGGCGTTGTCACCAGCTTGTCCTTCTTTGAGGGACTTATTGAACATTTCTATACCTGTAATAGTTGTCTTTGTTGTGTCTTTGAAACCGACGATCTCGACTTCATCACCAACCTTGATGATACCGCGCTCGATACGACCAGTAACGACTGTACCACGTCCTTCGATAGAGAAGATGTCTTCAATAGGCATAAGGAATGGCTTGTCCATCTCACGAACTGGAGTAGGAATATAAGAGTCGAGAGCTGCTATGAGTTCGTCGATCTTAGCTGTCCACTCTGGCTTGTTCTCTAGGGCGCCTGTAGCTGAACCGCGGATAACTGGAACGTTCTTGCCGTCAAATTGATTCTTTGTAAGGAGTTCACGCACTTCTTCCTCGACAAGGTCAATAAGATCTTTCTCAGGAACGAGGTCACACTTGTTTAGGAAAACGATAATCTTTGGAACACCAACCTGACGTGCGAGCAAAACGTGCTCACGTGTCTGTGGCATAACACCGTCTGTAGCTGAAACGACAAGAATAGCACCGTCCATCTGAGCGGCACCAGTGATCATGTTCTTGACGAAGTCGGCGTGTCCTGGACAGTCGATGTGAGCATAGTGACGAGTTGGAGACTCATACTCAACGTGTGAGAGTGAGATAGTAACTGTCTTTGTTGCATCACGAACTGTACCTCCCTTTGTAATATCTGCATAAGCCTTAAGCTGTGCAAGACCCTTTGCTGCCTGAACAGACAAAAGTGCGGTAGTCAAAGTAGACTTTCCGTGGTCGATGTGACCGATTGTTCCCACGTTAACGTGAGGCTTTGTACGATTGAATTCTGCTGTCGCCATATGATTATTGATTTAGTGCTTTGATTCGCATTATCTAGGCATGAACCAGCCAGATAGCGAGAATCAAAGATAAATTGTTAATAGTTAATAAACGTTAATAAAACGCTTTGGTAAGCGATGCGGCATATAGTAGCATGTACTAAAATCTTGTCAATGTTGTGAATAACCCCACCCATTTCTGCACTCTGCTGGTAATTTAGACATATAATAATCTGACTTGGTTAATACTTCAAGTGGTGTGAGCTTGTTGTTGAAAGCACAGTGAACTCTTTTGGTGTTGTAGAACTCCAAATACGTCTT
>CAIPWS010000011.1 GCA_903868845.1 uncultured bacterium | reverse complement strand
TACCCTTTGCACCAAGACCGTCGACGTCCATGATATCTGACTCTTTCTTTCTTGCAAGACCTCCAAGAGTGCGGATATTTGCATTTGTCAAAGCCTTGATAGTGCGAGATGAAAAGCCAAGTGAGTCTATGCGAGTCTTAAGAAGTTCTGAGTCTATAGCCTTACCAGAAGCATCAGACTTGACCTTGTCAGATGATTCGTCTGCATCGTCTACGGAAGCTGTGACAACCTCTTCTTCCTTGAAACCAACAATACTCTTCAACTGGTGGATCATAAGAGAAATAGACTTCTCGAGAGCTTCGTGAGGAGTGATAGTACCATCTGTCTCGATAGACAAACGTAGGCGGTTGAAATCTGTACGATCACCAACACGCATGTTTTCTACTTCGTAATTTGCCTTGCGGATAGGTGTGAAAGCTGCATCAAGAGTGATAGCACCTATGTCGACACGATCCTTCTGGACTACCTCCTTTGGAACATATCCAAGACCCTTCTCAACCGTTATCTCCATATCGAGTTCGGCACTCTTTTCTGTAAGAGAAGCGATGTGCAAATCCTTGTTGACGATCTCTACTTGACCAGGAGCTTCGATATCCTTCGCAGAAACTTCGTGGACACCCTTAACCTTAACAGTGAAAGTTACAGGTTCATCTGTTGTAAGAAGAACACGCAACTTCTTGAGGTTCAACAATATTGTTATAACATCTTCTTTAACACCTGGAATAGCTGAAAATTCGTGGTCAGCACCAGCGATCTTGACCTTCGTAACTGCTGCACCTGGGAGAGATGAGAGGATGATGCGGCGTAGAGAGTTACCAAGAGTATGTCCATAACCAGGATAAAGGCCATCGATCTCATAAACACCGCTAGTAGCGGTCTCGTTTATAACTTTTGGCTTTGATGGTAGAACGACGTCGTGTGTCATAAATTTTTTATTATTAATATTAAAATAATTAACGTGTATAGAACTCCAACACTGAACGAACATCAAATAGGAGGCCAGTGGTATCTGCAGCAGGTTCACCGTCTATGGTGATCGTCTTCGTTTCAGGATTAACTTTTATCCAAGCTGGTGTAGCTATAGTCTTCAAGTCTTCGTCAAGCTTTATGAAAATTCCCTTCTTCTTGCTACCTTCACGTATTGTGAGGACATCACCTACGCTAACTCTGTATGATGGGATAGTGACTCTTTTGCCATTGACTAGGATGTGACCGTGGGAAACCATCTGACGTGCACCTGAACGTGATGATGAGAAACCAGCTCTCAAGACGACGTTATCGAGTCTGCTTTCGAGTGTGTGAAGCAAGTTCTTAGCATTGTCACCCTTCGAAGCAAGTGCATCACGAACATAATTTCCGAACTGTCCGCTTGAAATACCGTAGCTGAAACGTGCCTTCTGCTTCTCAAGCATCTGACGTCCAAATTCACTCTTACCACCGCGTCCCTTCTTCTTCACAACCTTCTTCTGTGAACGCAAAGCAAACTTCTGCGTCTGAGTCTTTTTGAAGACTGGCGCTCCTAGATATCTTGCTCTTTTGTAACGTGGTCCGATTTGCATAGAATTTATTAGTTAAAAGTATAAAGTAAAAAGTATAAAGTGAATTAAACGCGACGTGGTTTCTTTGGCTTTGGTCCATTGAAAGGAACTGGTGTCTGATCTGATATTGAGGAGATATTTATACCCTTGCTTACGAATCCTCTTATTGCAGATTCACGACCTGAACCAACACCCTTGACTACAACTCTGATCTCTTTGAGACCCAAAACTGCAGCCTTCACAGCCAATGTCTCACCAACTTTCGCTGCTGCAAATGGAGTACCCTTCTTTGCACCACGGAAGCCTGCGCCACCGCTTGAACCCCACATAAGTGCATTGCCTTTGTCATCGGTCAACATGACCTTTGTGTTGTTGTAGGTAGATTGGACATGGAGAATACCAGTCTCAATGCGCTTCTTGGAAGAAACTGCTGGAGCCTTGCTTTCTGCTCCTGCCTCCTTCGCATCTGTTGTTACAATTCTTTTTTTACCCATGATAGTTTGATTGTTAGTTTGTATTATTCGTTTCAATTTGTAGTGCGTCTATGTCTTCTCCTCCTTACGGCGTCCAGATCCCATAGTCTTACGTATATTTCCACGAACTGTACGTGAATTTGTCTTTGTACGCTGACCACGTGTTGGGAGATGTCTTGCATGACGGCTACCACGATATGACTTGATATCTTTCAAGCGTTTAACATTTGAGGCGACCTCACGCTTGAGATCACCTTCTATTTTGTAGCTCTCGACGAGCTTGCGTATTGCATTTTCCTGATCGACTGTAAGGTCCTTTGGCTTTGTACCTGCATCAACCTTGGTCTTTTCTAGAATGAGACGTGCGCGGGAATTTCCGATACCATAAATGGCTGTAAGTGCAAATTCGATTCTTTTATTTTCTGGAAGTGTTATACCTAGAATACGCATAATATTTAAAAATTAACCCTGACGCTGCTTATGGCGAGGGTTTGAACTGCAGACAACATAAATATATCCACCACGGCGGACAACGTTACACTTAGGACAAATTTTTTTTACTGAAGCTTTTACTCGCATATGATTATTAAAAACGTCTTGTAATACGCGCTCTACCTCCGTATGGATCTATGACTAACTCCACTTTATCGCCGATGAGCACACGGATTCTGTTCATTTTCATCTTGCCAGCAAGATAAGCCAGAACAACTTCCTTAGTACTATCGAGCTCAACCCTAAACAAAGTATCAGGCAACGCCTCTACGACGATGCCTTTCGCGGTATTCGCTAATTTTGCTGGTTTGGGAGCTGTATCCATGCGTAAATTGCGCAGATGCATATACTAGCAGAAGAGTGTATTGGCCGTCAAGGGCTAATACGGGGATATTTACTTAACGGTGATATTTACCCTGTTTGGGTTCATTGGAACCTTAGACCAAGGTGGCATAACCTCACCATCTACACTCTGTATAACCGAAGCATATTGCTTAAATATATTCTCGACTTCGAGTGAGGTTTTACCTAGTATTTTCTTGATTATTTCGTCAGTAGGTATGATACCGACTAGTTTTATGGTGCCCTTTATCTTCATCGAAATTACAGATTTTGTATTTATGACCTGAACTGCAAGTTGATCTAGACCGCTGGCGTCATATTTGAATTGTCCAAATGTAGACAAGGCTGTAGCTCCAGCTAGTCTATTCAAAAGATCTGACTTCTTGAATAACATGCCGCTCACAGAACCTTGAACAAGAAGTTGGCTATGATCTTTGTCTATAGTAGATGTTGTTGATGTTGCAAAAGATGAAGTGTAACCAGTATCGAACAGTATGTAACCAGCTGGAAGTGTTGCATGTATTTGCTGCAAAAGATTTGAGGTCATACTCGCTCTCAACACAACCGTAGATGAAGCTACAACAGTTGGGCTGACAATACTTTGTGTTCCGGTCATGCCACCTACGATAGGTGCAGTCTGTCTAGCATATATAGTCTCGTACTTTGGACCACCTTTGTAAGCTATCATCTTGAAGTCGCTAACTGAGCTTGCACCTGTAATGTTATACATATCACCAGGCTGATCAGCTATGATTGTAGATGCTACACTGCCAGGAATTATGAGTTTGGATGAAGAAAGTGTGTATCCTGGAACAACTATAGAACCAGTAAGTCTATAAACTTTGCCAGATGAGTTCGATATTCGTGTTCCTGCAACAAGTCTTTGAGATTGAGCACTATATGAGTTGTACAAAGTTACTGGTCCTTGAGCTTTGGTCGAAACTGCCGGTCCTACTGTTGCTGGTACTGTCGTCGTAGCTGTACCTCTGACTGTTATAAATGTAAAAGGTATAGTTCCAGAAGCTGAAGGCAAGTTCTGAGTAGAATCTTGAGCGATGTATGTACTGTTCACGTCCATGGAAACATTTTTCGCGACTATCGTAAATGAAGCACGTGCAAAATATACCGATGCCACATATGCAACACCAGCAAAAACAACAAGTATGCCGATAACAAGCAAGAACCATTTTAGGCCTGAAGATTTCTTCTTCGGCTTTTCTGCGAAATGACTAAGTGATGTGAGTGTTGTCTCGTGAGCTGATATGGGTTCCTTGTCATCGCTATGTATTCTAGAAATATGTACAGTCTTTCCACTTTCTTCTTTTCTCTTTCTACTTTCAACTTGCACATCGCTTATTGTGCGATGATTTGATGGGCGTATATCTTCTAGTCGGCGGGCCATGACCGAATTATACCAGCAAAATATTGCTTAGGCGAGACTGTTGATAGCCTCAGGATATATATTTTCTGTTATAGGTTCTATCTTTGCGAGAGATCCTGGTAATCTCATAAATTTTGCAAATAGCTTAGGATATTTTTCAGAGGATACGAAAACGTGAATGTGTGACTTACTAGGTATTCCACCAACCTTGAGAAATTCATGGTAATCATGCGCCCAGCCAGCCATAATCTTCTCAATAAGCTTGCCTATATTTCTGGCATGTGTAGGATCTAGTGCCATTTCTGAATATAGTGACAACATAGATGACGCTGTACTGTCTTTTATTCCCATAGATTGAGACAATCTTTTTACAATAGTCTTGAAACCGACTGGATATGAAGCAAAGAATATTTTGCCAAGTTTATCTATACTAACTACGTCTGTTATCTCATTGTGAACGTGTACACATACGTGTGCGGCCGCATTTTGAGCCAAACCAACACTAGCTATGTAATGAAGGATTATAGAAGAATGATATGTGATATTTTTTACAGTTGTAACCCTTTTGCATATTTCTTCCAATTCATCTATGAATGATTTCGATGCTGAACTTGTGACAAATGAGACATCTATAGTCTTGGCAGATTTGCCTTGCCAATCATTTACATGATATCCATTTAGTAATACTGAGAAAACTTTCTTCTCAATAGTTATAAGTTGACCAGTTCTATTACCATCTTTGGTTACGTGTAAAGTTGGCTTTGCTTTTTCTACTTTGAGTAGTGTTTCAACAATCTTTTCTGTTACCTTCTTCTCTTTATCAAATGATGTTGAGACGATCTGTGCTTGAGAAATGATCCAAGGTGATGATATGACACAATGAATAGCATCTATACTTGGTATACGGATTTTCTTATCTGTCGTATCTCTTCTCAAAATAAAGTCTTTGACAACACCTTCAACGATAAACTTCACCGCTTCGATCGTATTTCGAGTCAGTGGCTTACTCTCTTTTGAAACTCTGTCGGGAATATCTATACCCAATTCAAAAATAATCTTTTTGCCAGTAACTAACATACCTCTCACTGAGGAACTTTGTATATCCAATATAAGTGAAGTAGCCATTGGTCATATTTTACAATATAAACAACTTCTCCGCCACGGCCACGGGCCATGACGGAGATTAAGTTACCCTTTCTTGATTTGGAGGCCAAGAACTTCGTCCGGATCTAGCACATCGGTACACTCTGGGAAGATAACCGAGACCGTGCAGCTCGAATCAGTGATAATGACCAGGTTACCGTTTCCGCTGAACCATTCGAGGATATTCGAATCCATTTCGAAGGCGGCGATGACCGGGACCGGCGAAGCAGTCCATGTGTTTTGATTATCCTTGCTGACTGCGACCCATTCGAATTCGAAGAATACGTACCCACCACGCTCACAGATGCTTCTGATGGGACCATGATATACTCTGCCGTCTTCCTCCTGAACTTCAAGCTCACCCTTTCGAAACTTCCGCTGGCGAATGATTTGACGCCACGTTACCTGTTGCTTTTTGTGCATTAGTCTACTCCTTTCTACACTTGTTCAATTAAACTTTAGCGCAAGAGTGTATTTAGTGCAAGAAGTTTGCGCGGGTGCATGTGTCTTTTCAGACATTTAGCAAAGTGACCATTTTGTGGTCACTTTGTCGAAGGTGCTCAGGGAGACATGTTGGTGCGCCGACACGACATTATAAAATGGAATGGCTCAACCGTGCGATTCTAGTTTATAGATGTGAATAAGTGGTGGTTTTAAAAAGCATGTGCCACACCACCCGCCGGCACACACATATTTACTACATACGAAAATTGAGCCATCGGATGGCCTAATTTCCATATATGCTCAAAGAGCATGCCCCTGCTACACACCAAGCCACACACATACTTTTCATGACCTTTTGAACTTTGACGCTTTTTCTGACACCTTGAATTTTATCCTAACACCGCCTTTATTCTCCTTACACCCTGTGCCACAGCTTCTTCCTTTTGGATTTTGAACTTAAACTTTCCTTCTGGACCAGCTAGTTCGCCAGTATTTGTAACGTGTGGTCCTCCACAGTATTCCTTCGAATAAGCTTGATCGAGTGCTGAACCTGTGAAATATATTGAAACCTCATCTCCATACTTCTCACCAAAGAAATGTAGCGCACCAGTCTTCTCTGCATCATCCTTCGACATAACAACCTTCGTGACTGGAAGTTTGGCTTGAATCTTATCATTTACAATGCCCTCAACTTTCTTCTTCTCTTCATCGGTCATCTTGGCACCATGAGCAAAGTCGAAACGAAGTCTTTCTGGAGTAATATTCGAACCTTTTTGTGATACTTCGTTTCCAAGGACATCGCGCAAAGACTGATGCAATAAGTGCGTGGCTGTGTGATATCTCACAACCATCGGGTCGGCGTGACCATCTGCCGCACCCTCAAGACCACCTTTGAACTTCTTTTCAGCACCAGAGCGTGATAGTTCCTGGTGTTTAATGAATTCAGCATTGAAACCCTTCACATCTACAGTCAAACCTTTCTCTTTTGCGAGATCAACAGTCATATCTATGGGAAAACCGTAAGATGAAAATAGAGTGAAGGCATCATGACCTGAAACAATTGAGCCTGAGGAGCTAGCATCAGAAGATGTAATTCTTGCAAATTCTTTGATTCCTATCTCAAGTGTCTTTTCAAATCTCTCTGACTCAGTACGCACCTCATTTTTTATGTGATCTATACTTGCATATATATTTGGATATGTACTCTTGTATTTCGAAGCATAAATATCTACCAAATCATAAAGTCTTGTGGAAGTATTTATAGTCTTTGCATATCTTATGGCTCGACGTAGAAGTCGGCGAAGAATATAACCTCTATCGGTGTTTGAAGGCGTAACTCCGTCTCCGATCATGAAAGTGGAAGAACGCATGTGGTCTGCGATGATGCGTGCGGACTTAAGATCAAAAGACGTTGAAGTATTTCTCAACAACTTCATGACCTCCTTAAACATATCTGTATCGTAAATATTGTCTACACCTTGCAATGTCATCGTTAGACGCTCAAGGCCTGCACCGGTATCAACAGATGGCTTAGGTAAACGTCCAATGATTTTTCCATCCTTCTTCTCAAATTGCATGAAGACATCATTCCAGACTTCTACAACATCGCGAACATCGTCAGCCTTGATATATTGCTCACGAGAAAGCGGCTTGCCTCCATAAGTATTTTTCACATCATAGAACATCTCAGTATCTGGACCGCATGGGCCATTTTCACCGGCTTCCCACCAGTTCTTGTCAGCTGGAAGATAAAAAATCCTACCAGGAGCAACTGGGCCGATTTCAGTGTTTGTATTTTCTTGACCACCTGTAACATTATTTTTATTGAAAATTTCCTTCCATATAGTTACAGCTTCATCGTCACGTGGTGAATTTGCATCACCTTGAAACACAGTCACATATAGACGATTTGGATCTAGACCAAGTCCACCTTCTTTGGAAGTGAGAAATTCATAACTCCAGTATATAGCCTCTTTTTTGAAATAGTCGCCAAGTGACCAGTTACCAAGCATTTCGAAAAATGTGGCATGTGTATTGTCACCGACATCATCGATGTCGACAGTACGAAGACATTTCTGAGAGTCCACAAGTCGTGTTCCTAGAGGGTGAGTTTTGCCAAGCAGATATGGTACAAGTGGCTGCATACCAGCAATATTGAAAAGTGTTGAATTTGTCATACCTTTCTCATCTGGAGTCACCAGAGATGCTGAAGGTATGATAGCGTGTCCACGCTTCTTGAAGAACTCCAAGAATTTTGAACGTATGTCGTCAGATGTCATGTGAGAATCCTATCACTATTTTGTAAGTTTTTCGAGCCTATCTATGTCGTCTTCTATCTCCCTCAATCCTTCCTCGAAAAATCCCTTCGAATATATATCCACACCAATCTCTTTCAGTATG
>CAIPWS010000010.1 GCA_903868845.1 uncultured bacterium | reverse complement strand
CCCCCCCGACGCTTCCAGCATCAATTTGGACGCTATCGCTAATATCACAAATGTCTCCAAAAGCAATATTGGCAGTGGTAAAATTGTCCCAATTATCCATAGCATAAGATTACTACACAAAGACATTTATAACACTGGTCAAAAACTATCGAAAAATAACAAACTGGGCATACATCTGGAGATAGAAAAGTTATGTATAGACATGTTGTCTTTAGCCATAGAAGGATCATTCCAAGTAAAAATTCTAAAGAAACCGACATTGGATAAATTACGCGTAAAAATAGGTGTCTTACAAAATCTTGTTAGAACAGAAAATGAATTGCAAATCATTGATGACAAAACTTATTTGCGCCTATCTGTAAAACTTTTTGATATATCCAGAGAGGCAACCAATTGGATAAATTACGTAACACGTAGCTAGAAGACTTAACACAAAAAAGGGCCACAAAAGCCCTCTGTTGTGAGAAATTTCCTCACGCGGACGCAGGTTGTCGTTCCGATTGTCAGTGTTGAACCAATTGATCTGGAACTTACCGTCATTCCAGTTGGCGTTCGGGACATTGCCGTCAGCATTGCGCGAACCATCTTTTTGTCTGCTTTCGTCCATATCACCAAGAACCTTTTGCAAAGTCCTCTGCGTTTTTACCGTGGTACTGCGAGCTTAGTATAAAATCAGACAAGCAATTTCTTTTTTCTGGCAAACTGCCATCTCAATATATTTTCGAAATGAAAACAAATCAAGCCAGCTTAACAGCCATATATATTATAAAAAATGTGGCCCGCCTCCGCAACGGAAGGCGAGCCACAAGTGATTGAGGTGCGAGGTTTGAGGGTATCAAACCAAAGAAATCACCTCACGCGGACGCCGGCGGCCGATCCGACAGTCAGTGCTGAACCAATTGATCAGGAACCGACCGCCACCCCAGTTGGCGTCCGGGACATTGCCGCCAGCACTGCGCGAACCAGAGCAAAGTGTCCAATGACTGGTGTCTAAGTGACCATCAGTCTCCAAGAAATACACCAGCTCATGAATCATCCGCTCCAACAGTGTCTCAGTTTTGAGCACCGGACGTTCTGCAGCAACCATGTTGGCCGATTTGTTTTTGTGACAATCATCAGCTTCGATGACGTCACGAACCCAAATTGCGTATGCGCCAATCTTGCTTGGGTCACGTTCATTAACGGGTACACCCGCATCTAGATCTTCCGTATATCGCCAACACGTGAAGTGCTTCTGTAGCACGTCGTAAACACAATTGTTGGTGAGACCCGGGACCAGAATGAGAAGCCGCCACTTGCCTACCGCCGGTCGATCAGGGATCTGAATCCCCGAGAGGCTGACGTTAATGCCAAAGTGCTTTTTATAGAAGGCTTCCCACCACCCGATCATTTTGACACGATCAGGATTCTTGGCATTGATCGTCTTCAGGAATTCCTGACCAAGCTCGGTGAGCTTGGATTCGAAGAACTCCTTGCCGTCCTCGACGAGCCATTCGAGGATTTCCGGCCCGACCGCAATCTTTTTGAACACGGCAGTGATGTTGGTGAACAACTTCACAACCGTGGCCAAGACTTGACCCATCTGTTTCCATTCAATCTTATTCTTCATGACTTCATTCCTCCGTGCCTCCCCATCGCAATGCTATTAGCATGCTCCGGATTGGACTTGGGTTGGGTTTAGAGCTTATTTAGAGATAAATCTCTTTTTTAGGCCCGGTTTGACCGCGACTACATCTGCGTCTGCACTGACAAAGAACCTGCACTGCACCTATAACTATATACAATATATAGCCAAAATGTCAAGTATTTACATGTTTACTGTGTCTGCTATATTAACTGTGGCGTTTGGAGGGTTCGCCCTCTCACGGCTTTCAAGCCGTAGCCAAACGCTAACAAAGAACCCGCTTAAACAAAGCGGATTTTTTGTTTATTATTATTTATATACTTTCCTAATCTTCTTCTGGAGTACCCTCATGTAACAATCTTGTCATCGTACTCGTATCCATTCCCCAAAATGGGATAATGCTCCAGAAAAATACATTACCACCATCAATCTGCTTGGTTATGACCTTGATTCTATTTCTTTTTATAACGGCAATAAATTCATAATAACTGACTGGTTTTAAAATTGTTTCAGTTCTACTATTCACTCTAATTCGTTCAAATCTCTTTGTTTCCAAAATACCTTGAACCGTATATGAACATTTCAAAACCTCTGGTGCGAGTCCAATCAGTTTGAAACGCATGTATTGATCTTGTTCTAGTCTAGTCTTTTCCCTTTGTTTAAATTTCAAATGCTCCAATCCTTGAGAATTGAAATAAATCTTACATTTTAAATACGGGCAATAAACATCCTTAAGCGTTTTATAAAATATTTCGCCTTTTGACTTAATTTCTTCAAATTGTTGTGCGGTGAATTGAATCATTCGCACAATTTTATCACAAAAAGTTTCTTGTCAAAACACTTGATTACATCTTCTCTGGAACTTTGATACCAAGCAAGTCCAATCCCCTTTCTAGAACATCGGCAAATACTTGTGTCACCGCAACCTTGTAGGCCGCACCAGAATCTTGAGAACCTGCACCGGTTACACTATCTTTGTCAGCAATAGTTACCTGCGCATAAAAACTATTGAAAAGTGAGGCGAGGTTTATAAGATAATTCGCAATTACATTTGGTTTATATGAAGCACCAGCAAATTCAACTGTGTGAGTGAAGCGTAAAAGGTATCTCTCGAGAAGATCGAGTTGAGGGATATTTGGTCGCGCACCACTTGTGTCTGCCGATATTCCGAGGCCTTTTGCCTTCTCTACTACCGCTCTAGCACGGACGCATGAATATTGTAGATATGGTCCAGAGTCACCAGTCATATTCATCATCTCATCCCAATCAAAAACTATATCTTGTATACTGTCACGCTTAAGATCATTGAACTTTATCGCAGCTACAGCCACATCATTGGCACTATCAGCATTTATCTTGGAAGCACGTGTAACTGCTTCGTCCAGAATATCACCCAGCCAGATGACCTTACCTTTTCTTGTAGACATCTTGCCATCCTTGAACCTGTAAAGTCCGTGTGCGATATGAAGTCTCTGACCTTTCGTAAACCAACCGAGCATAGTCTCAGTTTCTATAAGTTGTTTGAAGTAAAGATTTTGTTCAGCACCAACTTCGTTTATGAGTATCAAACCCTTACCGTATGTATTGATTCGATATAAATCTGCGGCCAAATCACGAGTGGCATATATGGATGTACCATCACTCTTCTCTACTATAAGCGGAGGAAGTTTCCATAACTTTGGATCTTCACTACCGAAAAATACCACCTTTGCACCTTCACTATCTTTCAAAAGGTTTTTGGCATTTAGAGCATCTCTCACTGGATTGATCTTGTATGGTGTCACAAAGAAACTTTCACCAATCTGAGTATCTCCTCTCTTTGGATCGAATGACACACCAAGTCTCTTATAAATAAGGGCAAACTCATGCATGGAAAGATCTACACAGACCTTCCAAATTTCAGAAATTATCGGATCTTTGCCAGATTCCAATATTTTAGACTTGACACGAGCCAATGTGACGAGTTCTTCCGCCTCAGTTTTCAATTTTTCGTCTTCAGAATCCTCCATAATTGCAACCTCATCATGAAACTTCACATAAAGATCAACAAGTATCTTGATAGGATTCTCACTCTTTTTGATACCATCGAGTCCGCCAAATTCATCCCCCCACTTTTCTATCGCCACCAAAAGCTTTCCAAACTGTGTCCCCCAGTCACCAAGATGGTTGTCACGAATAACAGAATATCCAGTAGCACTCAAAATGCGTGCAATAGAATCACCTATGATAGTTGACCTCAAGTGTCCGACTGTAAAAGGTTTGGCAATATTCGGAGATGAGTACTCTATCAAAACTTTTTTACCAGCACCAATATTTGAAATTTGCCCCTTTGAGCCTTCTGAACCGTTTAATTCCTTTGAAATCTCCTGAACATTTTTCGAAACTGCTTCAGCAGTCAAAGTAAAGTTAATAAATCCAGGTCCAGCCACCGCGACAGATTTTATAAGACCCTTAAGCGATGACTTGTTTACAAGTTTATCGAAATCTGCCACAATCTTCGTCGCCAATTCTACCGGCTTTAGTCCAAGTCTTTTGGCATTTGTCATAGCTACATTGCTAGTATAGTCACCATGTTCGGCATTTTCTGGAAAATCTAAGGCGACCGAAATAGCCGCAATACCAAGTGGCTCAACGGTTTTTTGCAATATCTTTATGATTTCGTCTTTCATGGGATGATTGTAGCAGAAAGTAGACGAAAAATCCGCCAAATTGTTTAAAATCAAATATCCCTACTTCCTCAACACCTCATCTATCTTCTTTGCAATAGCACGGAAATCTTTCTCTTTTTTGCCACGAGTTGTCTCTGCGGCAGAACCAATGCGAATTCCGGATGGATCAACTGGTGATCTCGTATCAAATGGGATGCCATTTTTGTTTACAATGATGCCAACTTTCTCAAGTTTATCACTGGCAACTTTACCTGGCACAGCGCCAGCACCTTTGGCATTTTTCACACCGGAATTCCAAGTATCTATAAGAATAAGATGTGAATCTGTTCCACCAGAAATAAGTCTCCAACCACGATTATGGAGCTCGTCAGCTAGGGCTGCGGCATTTTTCACAACCTGTTGTGCGTATTTCTTGAAAGCTGGACTTGCAGCTTCTTTCAAGGCAACAGCAACTGCAGCGATCTGGTTTTCATGAGGACCACCCTGCAGACCAGGAAAAACAGCCTTGTCTATTTTCTTATCAAGTTCACGGGCGTCTTTGCGAACAAATATAAGTGCTGACCTAGGACCACGCAAAGTCTTATGAGTAGTCGTGGTCACAATATCGGCATATGGAAATGGAGCTGGATATACCCCGCCAGCCACAAGACCAGCTATGTGTGACATATCAACCATGAGTAATGCTCCGCAAGCATCGGCAATCTCACGCATCTTGGCCCAATCTATACGACGTGGATATGCTGTATAACCTGCCACGATAATAGCCGGCTTCTCTTTCATGGCTATCTCACGAAGCTGTACATAGTTAAGCATCTCAGTCTTCGGATCTAGACCGTAAGGAACCTGTGTGAAAAATTTTCCAGTAGCAGAAACTTTGTGACCGTGAGTAAGGTGACCGCCATGATCGAGTGACATACCCATGATCTTTGGTGGTTGGCCATCATTTTTCAAACCCAAAACACCGACATACACAGCCAAGTTTGCAGGTGAACCAGAGAGCGCTTGAACATTGACGTGCCATTTATTTGCATCAAGACCAAAAAGTTTCAATGCACGTTCGATACAAAGATCTTCAACCTTATCGACTATCTCGTTACCACCGTAATATCTTTTGCCAGAATACCCTTCTGCGTATTTATTTGTTAGTTCTGAACCAAGCGCTTCCAACACATCCGCAGACACAAAATTTTCAGAAGCAATAAGGTTTATGACTTTCTTTTGTCGTTTCTTCTCGGCTTCAAGGAGTTTCTTTATTTGTGTGTCTTTCATGGTTAATAATTAGATAGATTATTAATGACTCTTAATGCTTGAATTCTATCATGAAAAGAAAAAACCGGCGCCCATCCGAGGAGATGGACGCCGATCCGGGAGAAGCGCCTACGCCGATGGGAGGACTCATACGGCTTAAGCGGCTTCCAGTGACGGAAATTGGTGGGAGGGGGCTGCCAGCGCAGATTTGAATTAGCGCGTCGAGCCCCCTCACTCACACTTTTTTGTTGGCATTTTGGCAGAATGAGTAGCCATCAATTGGACATCTGAATCCTTTTAGTTACTTGGTGCAACATTGTTATTCGCACCTGTCATAACCGGACTCTTGCTATGCATTAGAGACAGGACTCTTCTACCTCAGCCGGGGTCAAATAGGAGACCCTCATTACGTGGGCAAAACATCCCCACCACACGGATAGAGCTTCGCAAGCGTAATCAAACGCCGTGCTCTGAAAACAATACTACACCTCTATTTTAAAAATGCAAGTGTCTGAATAACCCCACCCATTTCTGCACTCTGCTGGTAATTTAGACATATAATAATCTGACTTGGTTAATACTTCAAGTGGTGTGAGCTTGTTGTTGAAAGCACAGTGAACTCTTTTGGTGTTGTAGAACTCCAAATACGTCTT
>CAIPWS010000009.1 GCA_903868845.1 uncultured bacterium | reverse complement strand
TTGGGAGGAAATAAAAGATGATCCCAAGAAGCACAAAGGAGCAGTTGAGAGTTTGGGGAACCGCATGGCAGACTATACAGTATTTCCAGATAAATTTTTCAATTATGATGCCGAATTATGGCTATTTAAAAGTACTTCAATGATAATAAATTGGCATGAAGGTGTGGCTATAGAGATTACAAACGCACAAATGACGGGACTTCTGAAAGATATGTTCGAATTTGTAAAAATGGGTGGTAGAAAAATTGACCACAATCAGGCTATGAGAGAATTGGTACAGAAGCTTGGAAAATAGTGTTGGTAAGGTCATTTGCCAATTTCTTCTTTTCGGGTTATAGTCATGGAGTAATAATTAAATAACAAACATGTCATATCTTATTCCAACAGTCATAGAGAAGAGCCCAATGGGTGAGCGTGCTTACGATATTTACTCACGTCTTTTGAAAGACTATATAGTTTTCCTTGGTGGTCCTATCGACGATAACGTAGCAAACATAGTCATCGCTCAACTCCTCTTTTTGCAATCTGAAGATCCTAAGCGTGAAATAAGTATGTATATTAATTCTCCTGGCGGTTCAGTTACTGCAGGCTTGGCTATTATTGATACAATGCAACACATTAAGAATGACGTATCTACGGTTTGTGTTGGTATGGCAGCTTCTATGGGGGCAGTTATTTTATCTTGTGGCACAAAGGGAAAGAAGTTTGCATTACCAAATTCTGAAATAATGATACATCAACCACACGGAGGAGTTGAAGGTCAGGCTTCGGATATAGAGATAAGTGCTAAAAGGATTATAAAAAACCGTTTGGTTTTGAATAAAATATTATCTAAAAATACAGGTCAAACTTTGAGTAAGATTGAAAAAGATGTTGACCGCGACTTCTTTATGGATGCAGAAGAGGCCAAGAAATACGGTATCATTGATCACGTCTTGCCAAGCAAGAAATAAATGAGGTCAGCAAATCTATGAGGCTTCATCGCTTTTATGTCAGAGAAATGATAAATGCTCAAGTCGAGCTCTCTATTCATTCTGCAGAACTGACAAATCAAATCCGCAAAGTTTTTCGTTTGAAAAATGGAGACTTTGTAATATTATTCGATGGCTCAGGTTTCGACTATGAATGCAAGATATCTGGTAGCGCGAAGGAGAGCATAGACTTTTCTGTTGTTTCGTCACAGCACAGTCGCTATATGCCAAGTCGAGATATTTACTTGTGTGCTGCTATCACCAAGAAAGATACATTTGAATGGATAGTAGAGAAGGCCACAGAACTTGGAGTGACACACATAGTTCCTGTTCTTGCAGAGAGAAGTGAGAAGAAGTCATTGAATGAAGAACGTCTACGCAAGATCGCTATAGAAGCTAGTGAACAAAGCGGACGTGGTGGAGTTCCACAGATTTTACCTATTACAAAACTTGATGAAGTTACGGGTTTGACAGCAGCTCTCGAAAATACAAAGTCTATAGTTTTTCATACTGAAGGGAAGATGCTGAACAAAAAAGATGTCGTTGCAAGTGACGGTATTTCCGGAGAGGTACAGCCTCTATATGTTTTCATAGGTCCAGAAGGTGGTTGGTCTCAAACAGAAATGGATATGTTTCATAAGCTCTATATGCCAGTTGCATGCCTCGGAAATCAAGTTCTTAGAGCTGAAACAGCCGTTATCGTTGCTCTATCAGCCGTTACATTTCCAAATATTTGGGTTTCATAGGGTCTCCATGCAAGTTCGTGAGCTTAGGCTAGCTTTTTGCAACAGCATGCTGTAATCTGTTTCACGGAAGGGAGGTGATGCACGTGCGCCATAGCATTACCAAGTCAGGTGTGACGGCCGGTCAAACAATTAGGTTTGGAATGAATGGGTCAGGGTATTTCCACGCAGTGGGAGCTGATTCGCAGAGAAGGGTTAGGGTTTTTCCGCCAATCAAGCGAAAGACGGTCTGGATAGTCTCGTTCCAACAGGTGGCCCGTCGTACAGTGGTTACCTTCAGTGGTGACAATTCTGAAAAACGGGCATTCGATCTTGCCGCGACACATGTCGCAAGTTACTGATGCGACAAGAAAAAAGGGGCACAGTCTCGCGACCATGCCACCTTTTTTGTTTACGAATTTTGTTGAGCAAAATTATTTCTTAGCTTTTTCTGAGTTTGCGCTATTCTCCAACCACTGGAAAACCTTTTCATTTGTGAGGACGGTCTCTGCGTATGTACGTGCGCTTTCACGATCTGCATCCTTATAATGTTCCATGATGTGGTCAACCTCATCCTCGATTTCTTGAGGTTCGGGTTTGATCATCTCAGCTGTAGAGATAGAATTTAAAATGAGTTGTAACTTAGCCTTTTTCTCAGCATATGGACGCCATTCCTTTTTCAAATCTTCTATAGTCTTCTTTGCATGCTTCAAATAATCCTCGAGCTTAACACCCATTCTTTCTATGTCTGCAGCAAACTGAGCTTCTGTGCGCTGTAGTTCACTCTCGACCATAATGTCTGGAAGTTCTGCTTTTGTATCTTCGGCTATCGCATCGGCTATGCGCATACGTCTTTTGTCTTTGGACTCATTCACTTTCTGTTCAGCGAGCATGGCTGACAATTTATTTCTGAAGTCTGGAACATCTGAAAAGTCCCCAACTTTCTTTACGAAATCATCGGTAAGTTCTGGAAGATTGGCCATGATAGCCTTCTCATGCTCTTCTGGTGACATCTTCTCATGGTCGTGACCATCGTGAGAGGCGTGAGATTTTCTGACACGAAGTATAGTGTCTTCAATATCTTTTTCTGTGACTTTGATCTCGTCGGCGTTCGACTTGGACATCTCTTTTGCGGCGATCTTCTTGTAGTCTGGAAGTTTTATCTCTGGCATGATAGCTGTTGTGATCTTGAATTCAAGAGGATTGTTTTCTGCCAACTTCGTTATCTGAGTATTTGGCTTTCCTATAGCGTCGATCTTATTGTCTATGATAATGTCGAAATACGCCTTAGATAATGCGAGCTCAGCCATCTCTTCGAGTATTGCCATAGCACCAACCTTGGTGACTAGAACATTTTCGGGAACCATGCCTTTACGGAAACCGTCGATAGTGACGGACTCATTTATATTTTTTAGGGCTTTGGCACGCTGTGCTGTAAGCACTTCTGCGGAGATTGAACCTACGATCTCTATCTCAGATTTGCCGGTATTTTTTATAGTAGCCGATGTATAGCTTTTCTGCTCTGTTTTTGACATGTTTATAGCGCTTTTGCGTGTATTATTTATTATGTCGTGAGTTTACACGGATAATAAAGAAACTGCAAGAATATCGTTTTACTCAAAATTTCCTCTACTAGTTACCACAGGGGAATCATTTGCCTCGATGAAATAGACTTCACCATCTTTTTCACGAGGGTTTGATGCTTTGGGTGCAGATTCAGCGGGCATTTGATTTATGAAATTAAACCTTTATCTAAAACTTCCTTCACGTAAATGTCGAGATCTTCATTGGTTCTGATCTCGTCGATAGTAAGCCACTTGAAGTCGTTGTTTTCTGAAACATCTAGAACAGGCTCACCGATAGTACTTGCGACATAGGTCAAACGAACTACGTGCCTCTCGGGTAAACGTATAATGTCTTGGGCAAGGATAAGTTTGGGTTCCGATGTTATCTCAAGCTGAGTTTCTTCTCTGACCTCACGCTTAAGATTCTCAAGTAATGTTTGGCCAGGATTTATTCTACCGCCAACTATGTCCCAAGTGCCTTTTGTGTTTTTATATTTTTCTGGAGTGCGATGTACAAGCAAATATTTACCTTCTTTGTTTTTCAAAAAAGCTTTAACCCCGACTTGTAGAAGTATGGGTTTATCTAGTTCAGCCATAGTGGTTGTAATTATTATTAAAAATTCTGACTATCTAAGCCTTTTATAGAGGTGTCGAGATCGTTCTTGAGAGACTGAGGATCATCTGCAGTATTTGTGACTACTGGAATCGCTTGAGGTTGCTGAGCAACAAGGGTCGTAGTTGTTGCTGCATCTGTCATCTCAGAATCTTCCCTCTGACCAATCTTCGAAGCAAATATATAGAGTGCCACGATGATAAGTACCAATACTACGACTAGAGTCACCACTATAGGACCTATCTTTTTGTGTTCTACTGGCTGAGTTGTTTGATTGTTTGTATCCATGAAATTTATTTTACTTATATTTTAATAAACTCTGCCAGGTTGACCGTCTGAACAAACTTCTACAGGACCATTTGGTCCCATGGTGGTTGCTTTCTGACACTGATCTGGCTGTGCTGTTGAACTTGTTGAAGTCCCCACTGGTGCTCTTGGACATGCCTTAAACTCACATCGTGGTCCTGTGCGGCCAACGTATGAACCGTCGGGACACATTCTAGCATCTTGTGTACATGCCACAGGTTCAGTACTTAAAGTTGGGTTATTGTCTGCTGGATGTTGGTCACCAATATTCACGCCAAGTGATTGAGCAAGAGCAGTAACTACATTTGTCAAAGCAGTCTTCGCATCCTTGATTGCGGCGATAGAGCTTGAGGCGAGCTGACGAGGTCTGTCCAACTGAATATTGGTTGTTG
>CAIPWS010000008.1 GCA_903868845.1 uncultured bacterium | reverse complement strand
CCGCTATCGAGGTTGGTAGCGGGTTTCTGTTATAATAGAAGATAATGAAATCGAACTTATCAACCAATCTCAAATCTTTGTCTCACCACGCCTATTATTTAATTGGTAGTGATTTGGTGCGGGCCGCCATCACAGAAGAACTCACTAAGAACCACAAGATAAAGACTCATGGCAATCCTGATTTTTCTGAGCTCAAATACACGACGTTCACCATAGACGATGCACGCGCATTGAAAGCTTCTGCAGAGACGATGCCTACAGCAGCAAATGCAAAAAAGATTTTCGTCATTCAACTCGATAATATAACTTCTGAAGCACAAAACGCTTTACTCAAACTTTTGGAGGAACCAGCAGAGTATGTACATTTTTTCTTCATTGTGGCAGCGGCTCATTTATTGTTGCCAACGGTGAAGTCTCGTATGAGTTTCATTGGTGGTGACAATGGTGATCAAAAAAATTCAGCAGATAACACTGACGCAAAGGATTTTATAAAGATGCCTATTGCAAAGCGCCTTTTATTTATAAAGGACTTGGTAGACGACATTTCTGACGAGAAAAGACCCAAGCAAGATGCTATAGATTTATTAAATGCAGTCCAGCTGCAAATTTATTCTGACGGTAGTGCAAAGACAGACATCAAAAAACTTGAAGTTATCGAGAAAGCACGAAGTTATATGAATGATCGTGCACCATCAATCAAGATGCTGCTCGAATTTGTAGCCCTTAATAATTGAGACGATTCAGGCTATAATGGCTAAGTAAGACTTTCGCATTATTATTCTTACTTGTAACTTTTAACTTATTACTTTTAACTAAATATATTTATGGCATACGATTTCAATGGTTTGAAGAAGCAGTTGGCAGGCGTTGAGGACTGGTTCAAGAAAGAACTTCAGCAGGTTCGTACTGGCCAGGCATCACCGGCTATTTTGGACGGTGTGAAGGTTGAGGTCTATGGCGCACCTATGGGTATAAAGGAATTGGCAGCTATCACCATAGAAGGTGCTCGTACTATACGTATCACACCTTGGGATAAGACTCAGACCAAAGAGATAGAAAAGGCTATCACTATTGCAAATCTTGGACTTTCAGTTGTGGTCGACGATGCTGGCCTCCGTATCAACTTCCCAGAACTTACCGGTGAGCGCCGCACAGCTATTGCCAAAGTCGCAAAGGATAAGCTCGAAGATGCAAAGAAACAGGTTCGTCAGCATCGTGATGTTATAGTCAGAGATCTACAGACCAAGGAGAAAGATGGTGCTATGGGAAAAGATGACGCTTTCCGTGCAAAAAATGATACTCAGAAACTAGTCGACGATTGTAATAAGAAGTTGGAAGCAGATTTTGCAAAGAAGGAAAAGGAGATTTTGGGCTAAGTGGCGGAGTTTTGGGTATTTGAGTTTTGAAAAATGACAGTTATTATCTTCATAATAGTTTTGGCCATACTTATATTTGTTCATGAATTTGGACATTTTCTGGCTGCACGCGCATGTGGAATACGTGTTGACGCATTTGCTCTTGGTTTTGGGCCAAAGATAATATCATGGAGATCGAAAGCAAAAAACGGCAAACCTGCTGGTGAGACTGAATATTCTCTTAGACTCATACCATTTGGTGGTTTTGTGAGGATATTTGGAGAAAATCCAGATGAAGAAAATATGCATGGACCAGATGCGGCGCGTAGTTTCGTGAATAAGCCAAGATGGCAGCAAGTAATAGTTTTGGCCGCTGGTGTTTTGTGTAACTTTATCTTTGCATGGATTTTATACGTTATAGTTTTCTCTACAGGCGTGGCTGCTACTTCTGGCGATTTCGGTCAATATGAAAAGTATCTTAGTAATGACCGTATCATGGTCACTGAAGTTGCCAAGGATTCTCCTGCATTTTCTGCAGGTCTGAAGGAGGGCGATGTTATAACGAGCTTCGACAGCATGGACAGTGTCCAGCAATTTATAAAAAATAGTCAAGGAAAACCGGTTGACCTTAAGCTCTTAAGAAGTGGAAAAAGTGAGAATGTAAATGTTATTCCAAGTCAAGTGTCTTCGAGTAGTCCATTCATGATAGGTATCGCCATGGAGAGGGTCGCTGACTTGCGCTTACCATTTTATATATCGATATGGGAAGGCTTCAAATACACAGGCGTCATGATAAAGGAAACCACATTTGGTCTTGGAGGTTTCGTAGCGAAGATGTTCCATGGAACAGCTGATTATTCTCAGATCTCGGGTCCGGTAGGTATAGCTGGTAAAGTTGGTGATGCAGCTGGTATGGGTATCGCATATCTCATCATGATCACAGCTATCATATCTATAAATCTTGGCGTCATAAACCTAGTTCCATTTCCCGCACTCGATGGCGGACGTATCTTAGTGGTTATCATAGAGGCTATCGTCCGTCGTCGTATTTCACCGAAGTATATAAATGTTATAAACATTATTGGATTCGTCTTACTTATGTTGCTCATGGTAGTTATCACTTATAGAGACATTTTGAATCTTGTGAGGTAGGGGATTTTATCAAAATTTGATTATTTTTTTATCAAAATTTTAGAACTTTTTGAGCGAAATTT
>CAIPWS010000007.1 GCA_903868845.1 uncultured bacterium | reverse complement strand
TTATAACTGATAGGGTATTACATCCTAGAGCAGTCCTCCTTCGGGAGGGCTGCTGTCGTTAACATAAAATATGTTACGATAATGACATGGCCAACTTAGTCGAAAATACAAAGGCTCGATTTAACTACGAAATCCAAGAAAAAAAGGAGGCTGGTATTGAGCTGGCTGGTCATGAGGTCAAAGCCTTGAAAAATAAGCAGGGATCACTCGATGGTTCCTACGTCATAGTGCGCGGCGGTGAGGCTTATGTCATAAATATGTTCATTCCTCCTTACCAAGAGAACAATACTCCTGGTGGTTATGAGCCACGAAGAAATCGTAGGCTCTTACTCAATAAAAAGGAGATAGCTGAGCTCTCAGGGGATGACTTGACAATAGTGCCGATTGCGATTTATAATAAAGGCGACTTCATTAAGGTTAGCGTTGCTATAGTCCGCGGAAAAAAGAAATACGATAAACGTGAGACTACCAAGAAACGCGAAACCGATAGAGAAGTCAGGCGTGAGATGAAAGATCGTTGATAATTCGAATATACGAATAATCCAAAAACTACAAATGGTTTACATTTGTTGTTTATTTGTAAATATTTGTATCATGGGGATGATTGGCTTCGACAGTCAAAAATGTTCGTTCGTGCGGCGCGAGCACCATTAACTCGTAAATCTGATGGAAATCTAAATGCAAAACAATCACCGTATTTTACGGCTAATGATTTCGCATTCGCTCTCGTTTAACGAGGCGCGTCACTCTGTTGGGATCCTGACGACAGTACTGGCGTAATAACTTGGATGTAGGGAGGTAGAGAATTCTCGGCTTTACCCTCGAATAAAAGAGATAGTGATTATGTGTTTTGCAATATTTTCTAGCATAATCATGACAACAAAAATCTTGCTACCGCTGTAGATTCGTTCGACGCATCTTGATTGCACCCGGGTTCGATTCCCGGCATCTCCACCATAGAAAATAACCCTAATAATATGGGCTATTTTTGTATAATGAGTGTGAAGTTAGAACTGAGTAGCAAAGCTTGCTAAGTTTACATTGAAAGTAGTACTATTAAAGCGTAATTTAATAACTAATAATTTAGAAACATGATTAATGAATCTATTGGAAGTCTTGAACTAGGAGTTGAATTTAAGAATGAAGATGTTAGGAGAGAAGCGGCGGCATTAAAAAAGAATATTGAACAAGTATCAAAGGAAGGAGCTCGTGAAATGAGCTCGGCAATGATCTTGGATAGGGAGGGTTTGATAAAGGAGGCAGAAAGGATTGGGAATCTCCTTGATGAGACCAATGCATCTCTTAAATTACTTGCTGAAATTGACCAGGCACTATTGGGTGTTGAAGACAAAAAAATTATTAGTGAAATGGAAAAGGCTAGAGATTTGCTTATCGAGGGTCTTTCAGACACCAATTCAGAGATCGATTCTATTTCTGAAGATCCGAAGCTTATGGAGGCTCTCCATGATATGGCAAATAAGATTAATAAGCGCAAAGATTTTTGGAGATTAGTAGGCAAGATTATAGACTTTCCATTCGATTTATTTGATATTCGCGTATAATAGGGTATACCTCCAAATACGAGGTTCTAACTTCGTTTATTAATCTCCACAACATGAAAAATTGCTCGCGCCAGCGAGTCTTTTATTCATGTCTATGTCTGAGAGATGACTGGATGAGAACGCTGGAGCGGTGTCGAGCATAGCAATGCGAGACCGCGAGGCAGTGCCCAGACCAAAGCGAATGGGTAATGAGCTTTGAGTCGCGGGCGATTCCCGGCATCTCCACCATCTTGTTAGTTCCTAATGGCCGACATACTAGGAACTTTATAAGAATCGCCGATATTGCCTAACTTTATAAAGTTTGCTATTATAGTGATGTGACCAATTTGGCTACTAACTACATGACTATTCGTCAAAAACTAGAGATAATCCAAAATAGACTAGGACTGACACAGACCAAACTAGCCGAAAAGCTTGGTGTGTCTTTTGTGACATTCAACAGCTGGTGGAATGATAAGTCCAAACCTAGGTCAAAGGCACTCTCTGCTATAGATGGGCTCTTCTTGGAGGTGACTGGCCAGAAAATAATTCCCACTGATCAACTAACAGCAAAAAAGGAAATCTTGTCTACACAGTCATATCAACACAAAAGTATTATTGATGAGATTCTTAATCACCCAGATATTCGTGACCAATTCATTCTCAAACTGACATATCACAGTAATAGCATAGAAGGTAGCACACTTACTGAACCGGATACGGCGGCGATTTTATTTGATAATGTTGCCTTGCCTAATAAAAGTCTAACTGAACAGCTTGAAGCAAAGAACCATCAAACCGCATTAAATTATTTGTTTGATTTTGTTTCAAAAAAAGGAAAGATCGATGAGAACCTGGTTTTAAAACTCCACAGTATCCTTATGAACGGTATTCGTCCAGATGCTGGTTCATATCGCAATCACGGCGTTAGAATCACTGGTGTGGATTTGCCGACAGCCAATCACATGAGTATTCATAAACTGATACCTGAAATCATGCTTACGGTAAATCAGAAGACGAAAGATGTTATTGCTTTGTCTGCCAGTGTTCATGCCAAATTTGAACAAATTCACCCATTTTCAGATGGAAATGGTCGTATCGGGCGCTTGCTCATGAATGCGATGCTACTTAGTGCGAATTTCGCTCCAGCAATAATTCATCAAGAACAGAAAAGGCTCTATTATACATATCTGTATAAGGCTCAGACTAAAGAAGACTATAGCCAATTAGAAAACTTTTTTTGTGACGCTGTTAGAGATGGGTTCAAGATTTTGGGGCGCAAGTAGTAGATTTGGTATATACACATACTGCCCATTCTCCTCAAACAAAGTTCTAACGTCCTTCACAGTCCTCCACAAGTATTTAACATATGATTGTAAAGTTGAGTTGATTATTAGGTCTGTAATCAGGTGATTGTGGACCTAAGGTCAACTCAACCAAAGGAATGCTATGAACAACACTGGTAACGTGAGACCACATCAGGAAACATCGGCTGGAAACTACATCTGGTATATGATGTGGATATTGCTTCCGATTGTACTGAGCGGGTTCGGTTTGATGTGTTGGTACAACTACGCACATTAGGACTGCCGTCTAAGTTCGAGATATAACTTAAAATCTCAGCCCCAGGCATAACGCTTGGGGTTTTATTGTTTATTTACTTCGTTCATTAATCTCCATCAAAACAAAAAACACACGTTCGGGTTGTCTGACAACCAAAACGTGTGCTTCTGAATATCTGGGGCTACTTAGCGCCCGTGATCATCGTGGTCATTTCCACGTCCGCGATAGCGAGTCGCTTTCTCGCGATAGCGGGGATTGCGGCTTCTCCACTCGTGAAACCGCCGGAGACGAACCTCGTCACATATCAACCAGCCAGTAGGGCTTAGGTAGACATACCGGTCGCCATACCAGCCTATGTATTCATACCCATTCCAGACGTAGGCTTCTGGAGTGATTACTCCGACTGATATGATGGCTGGTGGTGGAGGTGGAGGGCTAATCGGTTGTTCGTATACTTGAACGACAGGGTAGATAATTCTACCGTCAGGTGTTACGGCGCAGCCGACTGTCAATGATACTGTTAATCCAACGAGCATTCTACACGAGATTACTTTCATAGAGCGGTACCCTTTCTAGGTTGATTTTGTTCGGACTTTTCCATTTTTATCATACAATATTTATGATAATGGCGCAAGTATTAAGAGTGGTAAATTGTCTAGCGAAATGCAATTGCTTTTGATAATGAGATCCGCGGAACTTTGTTAATGATACCTCGTTCCAGTGCAACTTCATAGGCACTGAATAACCCCACCCATTTCTGCACTCTGCTGGTAATTTAGACATATAATAATCTGACTTGGTTAATACTTCAAGTGGTGTGAGCTTGTTGTTGAAAGCACAGTGAACTCTTTTGGTG
>CAIPWS010000006.1 GCA_903868845.1 uncultured bacterium | reverse complement strand
TGCGCCTTTTGCTTTTCTCTTGTGCCTTTCTTCTTTCCTCTTTCCTCTTTCCACTTTCAACTTTCCACTTTCTTCTTTTATTCTTTTCTCTTTTTTCTAATTCCTATCGAATACCTTCCATACTTTTTCAGTCTGGATATACCAAGATCGTATAGAGTTGAAGCGATCTGTTGGTATGGTTACCGATGATAATGAAACTCCATGTAATGCTCTTGGGACTGCGTATATAAAGTCAGGTGAATAAAGGAATATGGCTGGTAAATCATTTTGTATCATCTGGTCAAGCTGAGCATATGAAGATGTTCTTACACTGTCATCGCTTGTTGATCGAATATTTTCGAGAAGCTTGTCTGCCTTGCTATTTGTATACATTGAAATATTTAAGCCGGGTGCATTTCTTTGTGAAGAATGCCAAAAAGCGTAGACATCTCTGTCTTTACCTATCTGCTCACCAAACAAAAGTGCATCGAATGAGCGTGTTCTTATGACGTTCTGATAGAGGTCTCCAGATTCGAAGACTTTCACAGTGACATTTGCTCCAAGTGTTATCCAAGATTGTTTTACGAGATCGGATGCTGTTTTCAGATCAGGTGAGTCTGATGTGTAAATATCAAAAGCTAAAGTCGTAGTTGCTGTCTTGCCGACTTTCTTTGCGTAAAAACCATCGGATCCTTTTTTCCAACCAGCTTTTTCTAGGAGGGCTTGTGCACCTGTGATGTTGGCTGAATTGATATTTGCAGAAGATGCAGCAGAATTCGTGCTTGGTACATAGTATGATCCATTATCCAAACCGTATGGTAGTGGACTATGAAGAGGAAGGCCATAACCACTCAGAACAGTCTTGATAATATTTTGTCTGTCTATAGACATGTCCAATGCTTGTCTGACTGTCTTGTCAGCGAGGACTGGGCTGTGGTTTTGATTGAAGAAAACGCCAAAAACTCGAGGCAATGCTGTTTTCAAAATCGTATATGCCTGAGCCGAGTCAGAAGCCAAACGAGCGGCTGGCACAGCGGATATAGAAGGTAAACTGTCTATTGTTCCACTATCGAGTGCAGAGAGAGCTTTGGACTCATCTGCGAAGAAATAAAATGTTATGTTTGATATGAAAGGTCTCGATCCGAAATATCCACCCCATGTCTCTAGTGTAAATGTTGTTGGTATTCCACCAGCATCTCTAGAAAGGGAAGAGAATTTGTATGGACCACTGCCGATAGGATTTATATTGTATCCGCTAAAAATAAATTGATCGTCATTTACATTACCCCAAATATGCTTCGGCATGATACCGACTGTCATATTTGTTATAAATGGACTATAAGCCTGTTTGAGTATGAACTGTATCTCAGTCGGTGATACAACCTTAGTGTTAACATTGCTCCAATCAGATCTTCGTGGGCTGTTCAGAGCCGGATCTTGTATCTTCAATATCGTGAAAGCTACGTCATCTGCGGTCAAAGTTTTTCCGTCTTGGAAATGTATGTCGTCTCTAAGTATAAAATCGTAAGTCAAACCGTCTGAAGATAGGCTGTATGACTTGGCTATATCTGTAACTAGTGAGTCACCATCGTACTTCATGAGTCCTGAATAAACCAAAGCGCCGATATCCTTATCTGCGTCTGTTACGGCCAAAATAGGATTTATAGTTCTTGGTAAACCTATGACACCTTCCTTGAGTTCACCTCCATGAAAAGGTATTTCTTTCAAAAATGACTCATTGACCTTGGTAGCCATGATGATAGCTGTCACAAGTGCGATCAATACCAAAGCGCAAAAGACGAACTTCTCTGTAGATGAGAACTTCTTCAAATACTCCATTATGATATTGCCGCCTTTGACGCGGAACTCTCGATATTTGGCTGACACGATAGGCGCACGATATACGTGCTTGTATTAGATAAGATTGATAAGTGCGGACAAAGCAAAAAGAATAGCGACGATAATTGTTGATATGAAAAGTCCTCTCTCTAGGCCACGGCGAGTGTGATATGCAGAGCTTAGGTTATCGCTTCCACCGAAAGCACCACCAACCTGGGCACCAGTTTGCTGGAGTAAGATGAGCACAACCATAATCACCGACAGAATGATCTGAATGTAAGGCAAGAGTGACTTCATTGGTATATATACTAGCATAGGGGGGTTTCGGGTGCAACTTCATTAGTTAAGTGTGCAACCTTTCCTTATTATTGGTAGTATAAAGGAGGTAATAAACTTTTACACACATTTATGAACCGACTTGGACGAATCCTCATAGTCATTTTCTTAATACTAGCTGCGCTGGCTGTTTATTTTGGTGTGAGACACATGATAGATGTTAAGAAAGCTAATGAGCAGATGAGTCAACCTATTTCGGAGACTATAGCTACAAGCACTGACACCTCTTCTTATAAACTTGATTTGCCAACAGCCACTACGACCGTGCCCGACGGTTGGAAAACTTTTTCAAGCGACAAACTTGGCTTCAGTGTTTCTTATCCAACAAATCTTTTATTAACACCGCCATCGACTTCTGTATCAGGATCAACTGCAACTCCAAATACTCTTTCTTTTTCATTTTCAAAAGATATTTATTTTCATTGGCCACTTCAGGATGAAGTTGTCTTGAGCATAACTGCGAGTACGTCTTGTAGAGACATGTTGGTACCGACTGGACCATTTACATCAACCACTACTTTCTCTATGAACGGGTATTCATTTACAGCAACTGAGGGCGACGATGCTGCGGCAGGAAATAGATATCAAGAGATAGCTTATGATACCCAAGGAAATGGAAAATGTTATCACATAAGCCTCTACGATCATGGCGTAAATGGTGCTGGATTCTATGTAGATGGTCAGGCACTTGTGCAAAAATATGATGATCAGCACGATGTCGATATGAGCGCGGTTATATCTATACTAAATTCTATGACGAGTAGTTTTAGACTTCAGTCACCAAATATGGTACAATAGTCGCGTTATCAATTATTAAATAAATTTAGGCATAAAAGCCAAATTTTAGAATTTACATATATGAATAAGAAATCAAAGATAATAGCAGCAATACTTATAATAATAGCTATCATAGTTATAGTTATCATCGCCAAGACAGGCAGTCATTCCACCAAGGTTGCAGATGACGCTACTGTTACAGATAACAATACACCTATACTTTCTGAAACAACGAAGCTCTCTGGAAACCTTTCCGAATATCACAATGCTGAACTTGGTTTTGCTCTCAAATATCCTAGCGAGTGGCAGAAGGAAGATGGCAATGCAGGAGTTACATTTATCATTCCTATAGACACAACCCAGGTTTCAACAGTTGCAACATTGCAAGCTACTATTCAAGTTATTTCTGGAACATGTGCATTTCCACCAGTTACTTCTATCAAAGAGAGAAGCACGGTTACTCTCGGTGCAAACTCTTACAACATGATCTCTATGTCCAACACTGTTCAAGGAAGAGTATATTTCAACCGCATGTACTCGTTGCAGAAGGATGACGTCTGTTATATCTTCTCTTTTGCTTCACTAAATCTTAGTCCAGACTCAAAGGGTTTGAAGGGCTCAGATCTTACACAGGCTCAGAATAACAACAAAGCAATTGTAAATACAGCAGACAGTGCATTTACAGAAGTAATAAAGACTTTCAACTTCGTCTCAGGTCCTCAAGGTCAAGATGAGTCAACTGTTCCTGCAGCGAAGTAAGTAAATATTAGTTAATAAAAATAAATATGACAAAAGCTACCAAAATCTGGATCGGAATAGTGATTGTGGTTATCGTTATTGCGATTATGCTTGTGTCTTCATACAATGGCCTTGTCTCAATGAAGGAGGCGGCTACTTCACAGTGGCAGCAAGTAGAGACGCAATATCAGCGTCGTCTGGATCTTATTCCAAACCTTGTTGAATCAGTGAAAGGTGTCATGAAGCAGGAGCAGTCTATATTTACAGCATTGGCAGATGCTCGTACGGGTTATGCTGGTGCAAAGACTTTGAATGATAAGGCTGTAGCAGCAAGTCAAGTCGAGTCGTCCCTTGGAAGACTTTTGGCAGTTGTAGAAAATTATCCAACTCTCAAATCCTCCGATAATGTCCAGAACCTTATGACACAGCTCGAAGGAACAGAAAATCGTGTCAGCGTCGAAAGACAGAGATACAATTCAGCTGTCCAAAGTTATGAAGTTGCCATCAAGACATTTCCAAGATCAGTGATAGCTTCAATATTTGGCTTTGACGATATCCAATATTTTCAAGCTTCAACAGGTGCAGAAAATGCTCCACAGGTGAAGTTTTAGTCATGAATATACGAGCTAGTCTAATAACTTTGATTGTCGGCATTTTCATAATGCCAAGCTTAGTTTTTGCATATACTAGTCCCGGATCGCCAACAGGATATGTAAATGATTTTGCTCATGTACTAAGTACTGAAGTTGTTCAGAGTTTGAATAGTAAGTTATTGGCAATTTCAAAATCAAGCAAAGTGCAGATCTCAGTTGTAACCGTTTCGAGTCTTGGTGATGAAAGTATTGAGACCTATGCGGTTAAACTTTTTCAAGAATTGGGAATAGGTGAGAAAGGAAAAGATAATGGTTTACTTATCTTGGTTGCTCCAAATGATCATGTTGCACG
>CAIPWS010000005.1 GCA_903868845.1 uncultured bacterium | reverse complement strand
TCAGAGAGGCAAGATAAAAGTCCTTGTTTCTATGTTCGGACGCGAAACACCAGTCGAACTAGATTTCTTGCAAGTTAAGAAAGTTTAATGTAGGATACCCACACCAGATTCAATCGAAAATAATACACAAATATGGCAAAGAAAATCATAAAAACAGTCAAAGTTCTCGCTCCAGCAGGTAAGGCTACCCCAGCTCCACCACTTGGTCCTACTCTAGGTCAGGCAGGTGTTAACATTGGTGACTTCACAAAGAAGTTCAATGACGCTACGAAGAGTATGATAGGGGATATCATCCCAGTTGTTATTACAGTCTACGACGATCGTACATATAGTTTCGTATTGAAGACACCACCAGCATCAAGTCTTATCCTTAAGGCTCTCAAGAAAGAGAAGGGTTCTGGTAAGCCAAATATTTCTAAGATAGGTACTCTCTCCAAGGCTCAGCTCAAGGAGATTGCAGAAAAGAAGCTTCCAGATCTAAATGCAAACGATGTCGATGCTGCTATGAAAATAGTCGCAGGTACAGCCCGTTCAATGGGAGTCGAAGTAAAATAATTTCAAATATTTCAACAAGAAGCCGGCTCTATGCCGGTTTTTTGTTTGTATCTGTTGATGCGCGCTGGCTTGTACTGGCGCAGTCATTGTGATAGCGTTTAATATAGAAGTTAACCAAGAAAGGATGGTGATTTAAATGGAACTGATCTTGAAAACTATCAGGATAATGTTGGCGTATTCCGATGAAAATGCCCAAGCAAAATTTGCCCAGAGCATGCAGGATTTACGTGTTCAGTTAGGCTCATTACCAGGAGTAGAAATACTTCCCGATTGGAGGCATGTCGTTATCGGTCAAAATGAGACTGTCGCCGATGCCTACAGCAAAGTCATGGTCAACATCATTGCTGCCGACTTGATGGTGGTGGTGTACAGCCAAGCTGCAGATGATGTGGCCATGGAGACCATGTATCGTTGTGAGCTTTGTAAGCCACTGAGAATCTTTGTCCACTACAAAGGGAGTGCCTCCAGGATGATCGAAGCTTGCCTAATGAACAACCGTGGCAAGCGCAAAGATGTCCTGGACCCCAAGACCGTAGAGATGCCGGATCCGATCAAGTATTTCTCGACGGAAGGTATTCAACGAGTTGTTGCTGAATGGGTTAAGGAACATCAGCAACCAGAAACATCAGTGTGAGTCAATTGAACGAAATGCGCCGCAGTTCCGACGGGGAACTGCGGCGGCTCTTTTTAATTTTCGACATATTGCCAAACAAATAATTAATCTTGTATAGATGTTGTCATTGTGGTAGTTTTGAAATAGGTGGTGGGCACATTTCCATAGATAGAATGAAGTTAAACTTAACCAATAGAGAGGTAATTATGGCTGAAACGCCAAAAAATGCAGATGAAAAGCCGGTGACAGTAAGTGGAGGATCAAACGAAACACGGCTGCCGGATTTTTCATTTCGGCCAGATGTGATCGCGATCGTCGGACCGTTCGATATGCCAGATCCGGCATTGAAGAATATGGCCACTGATTTGGCTAAACGAATTGTCACCGAATTCGGCAGTGTGAAAGTTACGAGCTTCGGAAGTCTCGTGTTTTCACTGCCAGACGAGGTTGCAATTGCTGATGCGGCTAAATCGGGGACAGAGCCGATCCTGTGGGTTCAGGAAGACCCGGCATTTGGATATGATGGCCTGTCTGAGGTATCAGACGTGGAATTGGTTCGCATACGTAATGCGGACTTGGTTGTTGCCATCTGCTCCGAACCAAATTTCCTTGTATCCTCAGCAATTATCCGTCGTCTGGACGATCGTAAACCGTTGTACGTCTTTGTTCCACTCGTAACAAATACATCATTTCTTGCCTCGAGGATCCGTGTTTGCCGGGAGACCTATCTTGGTGGAAAGGACCGTGGCAGAATTGAAGTTCCGTTGCCGATGGAGTTTGTGTCGGTTGACCAGATTCATAAGAAGGTGCGGGCATGGATTCTTGCCCAGCAAGAGATGCGTGCAGTGATTCTAGCGTGTCGCGCGTTGGATAAAGAGAAACGCAACAAGACCGCCGGAAAAGTTTAACGAAGAAAACAACTAGCAAGACGCCGCGGGCCCCCATGGGACCCGCGGCGTTTATGATTTCAAATTATTAATTTTTGTCAGTTATTTATTTACCTTATATTCCAAAAGCAAACTTCCAGATTCTGTAGTCACAGATTTTTCTAAAGTGAGTCTAAAGTCCAAGCTTTTATTGAAAAGCTTTATACCAGATCCGAAGACGATTGGTTCGACTGTGATATACAATTTATTCACAACTCCACTTTCCATGAACATGGTATATATCTGCGAACCCCCACATATCGCCACCTCAGTAAACCCTCTACCAGCCAAGTCAGCCAATAGATCAGATGGCGCCTTGGTGGTTGTTTCTACTCCAGCAACAGCGTCCGCCCCCGTGAGCTTTTCTGGTGAATAGACGATGTTTAAGCGGTCTTTGAGTGGTTTACCAAGCGTCCTATAGGTATTTAAGCCCATAACCACGACACCAGCTCTCTTGGTTATCTCTATGAAGCGCTTTTTGTCTTCCTTACTAGTCCAGAAAGCAGCATGTGCTGAATCCTTTCCTATAAAACCATCTGTTGTGAGTGCTGCAGAGATGAAACAAATCATGATATTTTCAGTATATCATTTTGATACGAAAAATGTCATCTGTCATTGTTGCGAATACCGGCGGTTGGATTATACTTGAGCATACATTAACCAAAATTTTATGAATTCATTTGAAATAGAAATAAAAAGTTTATTGGGTGCCGAGGATGCAGCTATTGCATTCAAAAAGAGATTGCAGTCTGCACGACCAAATATGAAATTGGTAGGAACAGGGAAGCAGTTGAATCATTATTTCAATTTAGCAAAAGATTTGAAGGCTCTCGAGGTTTCACTTATAGGCATTGTTCCATCTGACAAAAAAGATTCTTTGAAAAATATTCTCGAACATGGAAACAAAATTTCTTTGAGAACTCGTGATGCGGATGGAAAAGTTATCTTGGTCATGAAGGCTTCTGTCGGAGGTGACACTAGTGCAAATGGTGTCCAGAGAATAGAGTTCGAAGCTGTCATGAAGGGGAAGACTTTGGACGAACTAGATAAGGCTCTACTTGGCGCTGGATGTACATATCAAGCCAAATGGTCACGCGCAAGAGAGGAGTACGCAGATGGTGATATTCATATCTGTATGGACAAAAACGCTGGCTACGGATATTTGGTCGAATTTGAGAAGGTTGTTACAAATGAGGCTGACACCAAAAAGGCTCATGCAGAACTTATATCTTTCATGAAGGAACTTGGTGTAGAAGAGTTGCCTCAAGAGCGCATAGAGAGGATGTTTGCTTTTTACAATGCACACTGGCCAGAATATTATGGTACAGAGAAAACATTTACTATTAAATAATATAAACAAATGTATTTAGCCGACGAAGACATAAAGAGAGCATTGAAAGATGGTGAGATCATCATAAACGATTTCGATGAAGCACGTTTGCAGCCAGCCAGCTACGATATTTTGCTTGGCAATAAGTTTATAGTCAGCAATACAGAGTCGACTATGGCCATAGATCCGGTAAAGAAAATATTTCCTCAAACAAAAGAGATTGTGATAGGTGATGATGAGATGTTTGTACTTCATCCTGGTATCAGTATTCTTGGAACCTCGGTTGATTATTTCGGTTCAGATAAATACCTCATACACCTTTCCGGTAAGAGTAGTTTGGCTAGGTTGGGCCTTATTATTCACAATACTGCCGGTATTATAAATCCAGGACATTTCCTCAATATTACTTTTGAGCTATGCAATCTAAATCATGTGCCTATTATTCTTCGTCCACAGATGCGTATAGGTCAGATTCTTTTCTCGCAACTTACGAGTCAGCCGAAGAAGGATTATAAGACGACCGGTAGATATCATGGACGCGATTGGCAGCATTTCGTCGATCCGAAAGATGAAGAAAGAAAAGAGGAAAGTAGAAAAGTAGAAAGTGGAAAGTTGAAAGAGGAAAGCAAAAAGTTGAAAGTTAAAAAGGGAAAGAAAGCGAAAAAATAGTTTATAAAGTAAATAAATAACATGAATCACCCAGAACAACAATATCTAGATTTATTGAAAGATATAATGGAAAATGGGGTATTGAAGCATGACCACAACACAGGCGTCGGTTTGACTAGTGTCTTCGGTCGTCAGATGCG
>CAIPWS010000004.1 GCA_903868845.1 uncultured bacterium | reverse complement strand
GTATCATAAATTCATGAAATATGTGTTTAGTGCAGTTATAACAAAAGAACAAGGAGGATATAGTGCAATATGTCCAGAACTTGGTGTTGCTAGTCAGGGATCGGATGTAACAATAGCTGAAAAAAATATTAAGGAGGCTGTTGAACTATATATTGAAGACATGACCGCTAAGGAGCTTGAGCTGTATTCTCATGCAAATAATTCCGCACCCGTACTGAAGACTTTTGAAGTCTCTCATGCCTAAATTATTTTCTGGCAAGGAAATTATTAAGATCTTGTGCAAAAAATACAGTTTTGAACAAGTAAGCGTCTCTGGAAGTCATGTAAAGTTGAGAAAGATAGCGTTGGACATCATAGTTACTACGATTGTCCCTTTGCATACTCAGGTGTTTATAGGAACATTTAAGCAAATAATGAGGCAGTCTAGAATAGATCCGGTGGATTTTATTGAGAAAAGTAGGGAATGATTATGTTGAGATATTTATGTTTTTGTACTAAAATAGGCCCCATGTCTACAAATCAAAACGATAAAATGATCGAGAAGAAAATTACTCCTAGAGCCGCGGATTATTCGCAGTGGTATTTGGATGTTATCGCCGCAGCAGAACTCGCAGATTATGGTCCAGTGAAGGGGACTATGGTCATAAGGCCATACGGTTACGCACTTTGGGAAGCAACACAAAACATTTTGAATGAAAAGTTCAAGGCTACTGGAGTGGAAAATGCGTATTTTCCAATGTTCATTCCTGAAAGACTTTTGAATAAAGAGAAAGATCACGTAGAAGGGTTTGCTCCAGAAGTTGCTGTCGTCACACACGCCGGAGGGAAGAAGCTTGATGAGCCATTGGTTGTGAGACCTACCTCGGAGACTATTATGTATGATATTTTTTCTGGATGGATCAAGTCTTATAGAGATTTGCCATTGCTCATAAACCAGTGGGCCAATGTAGTCCGTTGGGAACTTCGTACAAGACTCTTCTTGAGAACAACAGAATTTTTGTGGCAGGAAGGCCATACTGTCCATGAGACTGAAGATGAAGCAGAGAAGAGGGTGTTGCAAATGCTTGAGATCTATAGAGACTTTGCAGAAAATTATATTGCTATACCAGTCATTCCAGGTCAAAAATCAGAATCAGAGAAATTTGCTGGGGCTCTGCGAACTTATACAATCGAAGCGATGATGCAAGATGGAAAGGCATTGCAATATGCAACTTCACACAATCTTGGACAAAATTTTGCAAAAGCATTTGGTGTTAAGTTTCTAGATCGTAACAATGCTGAGCAATTTGGTTGGCAAACTAGCTGGGGTCTTAGCACAAGGACTATTGGTGGACTTATCATGGCCCATAGTGATGACAAAGGTTTGGTTTTGCCACCCAAGATAGCTTCTATACAAGCGATTATCACAACGATAGCTCCAAGTGAGAAAGATAAGGAAATAGTTAGCAAAAAGGCAGAAGAGTTGAATGTGATTCTAAAAAACTCTGGCATCAGGTCAAGAACTGATACTCGCGACATGAGACCTGGTGAGAAATATTTTGAATGGGAAAAAAAGGGTGTTCCAATACGTATAGAACTTGGTCCTAAGGATATTGCAAATGATTCTGCCGTTCTAGTCAGAAGAGATACTGGTGAGAAAATCAAAGTCACTCTTGTTTCTATAGCTGCTGAAGTAAGTAAACTTCTTGGAGATATTCAGACAAGCTTATTTGCCAGAGCATCACAATACAATAAAGAAAAGACGAAGGTTGTAGACAGTTGGGATGACTTCGTAAAAGCCATAGATGGTGGAAATTTCGTTTTGGCACACTGGTCAGGCGATAAGGATGTAGAAGCGAAGATCAAAGAAGAGACCGGCGCAACTATTAGATGTATTCCTTTCAATCAAAAGAAGGAGGCAGGTATCTGTATAAAATCTGGCAAACCATCAAGTGGAAGAGTTATTTTTGCAAAGTCGTACTAAGGGTGTCAGAGTGGGTGCGCATGCTCCGTGAGCATATATGGAAATTAGGCCATCAGAAGGCTCAATTTTCGTATGCTGGTAAATACTGTGTGTATTCGTGATTCGAATATTAGAGATGTAGCGAAAGAATCAACAATAAACAAGAATGGCTCAACCATGCGATTCTAGTTTATAGATGTGGACAAGGGTACACTTGTGCAAAGCTAAACATGC
>CAIPWS010000003.1 GCA_903868845.1 uncultured bacterium | reverse complement strand
GCAAATCCTTCATGCATAGCATCCCAAACTCCACGACCTGCCTTGAGCTCTTCTTTCATGCGCTCGAAGATAAGAATGTTTGCATCCACGGCCATACCGATAGAGAGGATGAATCCAGCTATACCAGCAGCAGTAAGTGTGACGGGAATAAACTTGAACAAAGCAAGCATGATGACTGTATAACAAGCGAGAGCGATAGTAGCTATAAATCCTGGCAAGCGATACCAAAGTATGAGGAATAATCCGATGATAATAAATGCGATGATACCTGTTCTGATTCCCCCGTTTATAGCAGCTTGACCAAGTGTAGGACCAATAGTCTGTGTAGAGATAAGTGTGACTGGAACTGGCAAAGCTCCGAAGTTCAGATCACGAACAAGCTTCTGTGCTTGGTCTAGAGTAAATGAACCAGAAATCTGAGCCTGACCATTTGGAATCTCTTCACGAACAACTGGAGCTTCTATGAGAGCGCCGTCTAGGAAAATACCGATGTAGTCGCCTGTGTGTTCCTTTGTTATCTTGGCGAAAAGTTCGCGGCCATCGCTAGTGAAATCTAGGCCAACCATAGGTTGATTTGTTGTGTTGTTGAATTGGACAGAAGCACGACCAACCATGCGTCCAGTAAGACCCGTTGTCTGGAAGAGTGCAGCGTATACAGTAGCAGAAGTCGTAGCGTCTGCAGTCTTCATCGTGGAAGATGCTTGGAAATCCTTCACCTGCGCAGCTGTGGCAACCTTAAACTCGAGGCTTGGTGTTGCACCGATAGCATGGATAGCTTCATTGACATCAGTAATACCTGGAAGCTCAACTATGAGTTTGTAAGCACTTTCCTTCGAGCTCAAAGCGGCGGCTTCCTGTGTCTGAACTATAGGTTCGCTGACACCGAGAGTGTTCACACGTCTTTCTACAACATCACGAAGTGAGGCCATAGATGCAGAAATGTCAGTCTTGTCGATCTTCGAGACATCAGCTTGATAAACGAGGTGTGTTCCACCAGAAAGGTCTAGTCCTAGACGAAATGTACTAGTCGTATAAACAAAATAGCCGATCACTGCGGCAAATATGAGTACAAATACTGCACGAGCTCTGTGTTTTAACATAAGTGGTATTTTACAGGTTTTTAGATAATGCGCAACAGTTGCAACCCTACTCATGACGTGTTGTGAAATTGTTATATAAATGGTTAGGGGCACCTCGCATCGCTTCACAGCAATGGGGTGCCCCGTTAATATTTGAAATTTTGACTGAGTTTGAACTACCCACTCATCCTAATTGAGACAACGATTTCCCTGGCGTCCGAGTCGCATCCATGGCCTCATTCAAGCGCCGATAATGTGCTTCCACGTCGTCGGTAGATATACCGAGTGCGTTCACCAACTGGACCATCTTCACGAATTCCCCTTTGATTTCTGTCAGACGGAAGAGCTTGGTAGTACCGGCAATATTCATTAGACGGCCAACGCATTCATTGCCTCCGCCGGGCTGACGTTCGCGCTCAAGCTCTTTGATTCCAATCAGAAACATATCGAGTTGCACCTTCACGTCAGAGAGCTCTCGAAGCGGTCCGGAACCGAAGCGCAACAGGAACTCCTGCACAAGACAGTAATAGTCCATGGTGCCGTTTGCGCAGACGTTGTAGTGCTCGATCCAGTCGTTGAGCTTTCTGATCCACCATGACACTATCAATCCAGGCAGGATCAAGATCGGGGGCAATACCATGTGCAGTTTGTTGGTCTTTTCATACACCGGAGTCCCAACAATAGCGAGTGTGACCCCAATAGAGATGGCAATAAACAAGCATAGGACGGTGAGCACAATGCCAAACACATCCTTCGCCTTGATCTTGTCGATCAAAACCATCTGGTTCGTGATCACGTAATCGCAATCCGAAACCGTGGAGCGATCCGTTTCCCGCTTCTTGTCGCGTGCCCGCGTGATTTGGGCAATGATCGGGTTATCGCTGATGCACTTCTTCAGTGCCCGCGCTACATCAACTGGTGATGCATATTCTTCTTTCGCTTTCACTTTCGTTCTCCATTTCAATGTGTCTATTTGTTTATTTATTCCAAATGGGATGTCAAGTCCTGACCAGAAAGCTGGGGCCGCCAGCAGTCCAGTACTATTTGGTTAGATGATTAGACACGAGCTCATCTGATATATCTATAGCACAGAATATACCTATTTGTCAATTACACCCCACTCTTCGATATGAGAGCTTTGAAAGTCTGCAAAGCTATACGCAAATCGAGCAAGAAAGAACGATGCTTCACATAGTAAAGATCATAAGAAAGCTTATCGCGAGTATCATTCACAGCTACAGCATGATGAGGATGTGCGGAGTGATATATCTGAGCCCAACCTGACAAACCCGGTTGTATGAGGTGGCGAACATTGTAATAAGGAATCTCCTTTTCATAGACTGCCACAAGTGATGGAAATTCTGGACGAGGACCGACCAAAGAAATATCTCCGCGCAAAACATTCCACAACTGAGGAAGTTCGTCTATACGAGTAAGCCTGATAAATTTTCCAACACGAGTGATCTGCAACTCAGATTTTCCAGAAGCTGAATAATTGCCACCATCATTCGAGGTCATACTTCTGAACTTTATTATCCTGACGAGTTTTCCATTTTTACCAATACGATCTTGATAAATGAAAAGCGGACCCTTGTCTTCTATACGTATTGCCCAATATACAAAAGGATAAAAGATCAAAGAAATTACACCGAGAATAGCCGCGACTGCAATATCAAGAACCCTTTTCACGACATCGTAGACCAAACGTCCGACTGCGGATGAGCCGGTATTTTCCACCAACCATCTCTCCCCCACCATGGACAATGGCACACGATCAAATATACCTTCATAAAGTTTTCCAGCATCTATGACCTGCACACCAGAGAAAATAAGAGAATAAAGAAATGGAATAGCCGCCTCCACCATCTTATTGTGGAGATCGACAACGATAACAGATGCTCCAGTACGACGGACTGCCTCACCTATTCTGGAAACCGTCTCTTCGGTATTTGCACTTGGCTCAAGCTTCTCAACAAAATTTATTCCATAACGTGAACGAGTATTTATCTCTTCATAAAGTTCCTTGATCTCACCATTTACTCCAACCAATACCGCTCGCTGACTTCTAGCCGAACTTATGACTGGAAATATAACCATACGCCAAAGCGCCAAGAGTAAAGTCGATATGACAGCATATATGAAAAGATTGGCCTTAGGAGAAATAGTTACTGGTAGAAAATAAAAGAAGGCTACGCTGATAAGAACTGCTATGGTCTGTGTACGAACAAGAAGGCCGGGTATTCTATTTGGTGAAAGTAGAGATCTTTTGTTATACAAACCTGCGCTGAAGTTGATGATGATGAAAACGATGAACAAAATAGCGAACGGAGATAAGTGAAGGTAAATGAGACTGCGTCCAGGCATTTCACCATAGCGAATAGCCAAGGCAATGATGAGAGAAAAGAGATATGCCACCAAATCTCCAACTAGTAATATGGCTGTATATATAGAGTTTTTCGTATGTATCATGGATAGCACAATACCATAAATTGTGTTATTTTTATAGTAATGAAAATCCTCTACGTCATCACCAAGTCAAATTGGGGCGGTGCTCAGAGACACGTCTATGACCTGGCTGTGGCTATGAAAAGCCGTGGAAATACAGTCGTTGTGGCACTTGGCGGCAATGGCATACTTCGCGAAAAACTCGAGGATATAGGCCTCAAAACCTATGCTATCAATAAACTTGGCCGTGACGTCTCTGTAGTCCAAGATACCGGGTCATTTCGTGAAATATTCATAACTATCAAACATGAGAAGCCTGACGTCATACATCTGCACAGCCCGAAAGCTGCAGGTCTTGGTGCTATAGCCGGAAGACTTCTTGGAGTCAAGAAGATCATATATACAGTTCACGGTTGGTCATTCAATGAAAACAGGCCACTCTATCAGAAATGTGCCATCATGTTGGCTTCGTGGATCACTATGCTATGCGTACACAAAGTCGTCTTACTCTCGGAACACGAACGCAAACAAGCAGAACGTTTTCCTTGGACCAAGGATAAACTATGCGTCATCCCTCTTGGAATCAAGGCCCCAATATTTATGTCAGTAGATGGAGCGAAACAAACTTTGGCAAAAAAGTTGAATATGAACTTTGGAGAATTCAAAAGAAAGACTGTTATTGGAACCATAGCCGAATTACACAAAAACAAAGGTCTCAAATATCTAATTGAGGCTTTGAAAAATGTCTGCAGCTCTCATCAAGAAGTTATATCGGTCATCATCGGCGACGGAGATCTTCTGACTGAACTTCACATGGAAATAAAAAAGGCTGGACTGGAAGGAAAAGTTTTTCTAGCCGGCTACATGGAAAATGCTAGCCAATATCTCAAAGCATTTCATATCTTTACTTTGCCATCTATCAAGGAGGGTCTTCCTTATGTCATCCTCGAAGCTGGCTCAGCCTCCCTACCAGTAGTCGCTACGACTGTCGGTGGTATTCCAGAGATTATCGATGATATGAAATCCGGTGTCCTGGTTCAGTCCAAAGATCCAAGTGAATTGGCACACGCTATCTCCTACATGATAGAGCATCCAGTTTTGGCTAGACAGTATGGTGCAATACTTAGAGAAAATGTGTCGAGTAAGTTTGAGCTTGAAAAAATGATCACTTCTATTGCGGCCCTATAAACTCATTCTTCGCAACATCTTTGTGAACCGGACGTGAATAACGTCGCATAGACATAAGTAAACCCAAAGCCAAAAACTCAGTAACCAAGTGTGTGCCACCATAACTCATGAGTGGCAAAGGTGTTCCTGTG
>CAIPWS010000002.1 GCA_903868845.1 uncultured bacterium | reverse complement strand
CTGTAAATGTGACCCATGAAATATAGTTGCCAGTTTCCTCAGCGCTTTTCAGCCCCATTGCTTTAACTGCGCGAAAACCCATTGTTTCAAGAAGCTGAACCACCTGTTTTTCGTGAATGCCATTAACCGGATCATTTTTCAAAATGCCCTTATATTGACGCAACTGTTTTATAAGCTGGGTTTGAAGGTTTATCTCTTTTTTGTTTTCTACCTTACTCTTTATAGGAGCCAGTTGAATACCTTCAATAATTTTATAAAGCTCACCAAAATTTGAGCGTTTAAAATGCTTACCATATTTATGTAATAGCTCAATATTATTCATGCGTAATAATTTTATGAATTAGCAAACATACCTCATGCATCCGCAGTCTATTTGCGGATGAAGTGATTTATGGATTTATCAAAAATATACCTCATTCTATTTTTTTTATCGGATTTTTTTCTATCTTATTGCAGTCCAAAATAAAATTCCTGTGTGTACGTTGTCAGACTAAAGTGGACTAAAGGGCTTCAAATTTAATGTGGTGATTTTCAAAGTTAATAAATTGAGTTTTAAAAGGCATAACAACAAAAATGAAAGGTTTTTGGGAAGAGGTTCTGATTGGCTCAGAACCTCTTTTCATTTCCGTTGGCTCATATATTCCTGGTAGGTTGCACTCCTGCATTTCCTACTTCCGCTTCAACGAGCATGATAAAAATAGATTATTCCCTTTTTACTTTTGACTGTAGATTCAGTTGCTTTCTTCGCTTCATGGTTTTGATCTTACAGCGGTTCCTTTTTTCTAAAGCACCAGCCGCTTTGTTGTAATATACCTGAGCCGGTGTAAGGTTGTTGATCGACTCATGATAGCGATGATGGTTATAATGCTCAACAAACTTTTCTACCGCTCGCTCCAACTCTTCGGTGCTGTAGTAGTTTTCCAACTTGATATGATTCTTCAGACTGCGGTTGTATCGTTCAATTTTGCCTTGTGTTTGAGGGTGAAGTGGGCGGCCATGTATGCCAAGCATCTTCTCCTCGTTTAAAAACTGTTTAAATTCGCTGGCAATATAGCTGCTGCCGTTATCGCTGAGCAATTTCGGGCGGTTGTCTTTGGGAAGATTTGCATGCGCTAATGCTTTGCGAACTGTGCTTTCCGCATCTTCTGCTCTCATTCCCTTGCATAATTCCCAGCCAACAATGTAGCGGCTATAATCATCCAGAACTGTAGATAGGTAATACCATCCCCACCCGATGATCTTGAAGTAAGTAAAATCAGTCTGCCACATCTGATTAGGACGGGAGGTCTTGTCTTTGAACTCATCGCTGGCGCTAAGAACAATGTGAGCTGGCGCAGTCATAAGTCCGTATTCCCGCAAGATGCGATACATGCTCGATTCACTGATATAGTTTTCATAATGGTCCGTAATATACCATGCCAGTTCACGGGCAGAGAGTTCCTCTTTCTCCAGCGCAATTTCTACTATCTGTTCCTTTTCACGCTGTGGTATCTTATTCCAGATCTGATTGCTACGATGTTTTTTCTCGCGTAATCCTTCCGGACCGTGTAACTGATATCTTTCATACCAGTTGTAGAATGTGCTCTTATGAACGCCTAACTCTTTGAGCGTTCGGGTAACGCCAATGTCAGATCCGTCAACCAAGCGGATAATCTCTAATTTTTCTGCGGGTGAGTATCGCATATACTTTGGATATTGGCTTTTTACTCTAAGCCGCGCAAACTTTTTTTGAGCACTTTTACCTGAATAGATAGCTCTGCTACCAGGTCTTTCAGTTCCGTGTTTTCTTCACGCAGATCTTTGACATCGTCCGTAGATGCATTCCGCTCTGTATCCCCGCTTAAACGCTTTTTGCCAGCCTCCATGAAGTCTTTACTCCAGTTGTAGTAGTTGTTCTCATGAATGCCATATCTACGGCAAATAGCGGATACAGACTCTTCGCCACGAAGTCCCTCTAAAACAATTTTGATTTTCTCTTCTGCTGAGAATACTCTGCGCGTTCTGCGCTTGATTTCGCGAACAAGGCTGCTCGCACTTTGCTTCTTACTTTCCATTTTGTAGGATTTTTGAGTGATTAAATATCTCAAATCCCACATTAACTTTCTACTTTACTTAGTCCAGATTAAGCTGAAACTTTACAGTATTACCTATCTACAGTTCTGGATGATTATAGCCGCTACATTGTTGGCTGGGAATTATGCAAGGGAATGAGAGCAGAAGAT
>CAIPWS010000001.1 GCA_903868845.1 uncultured bacterium | reverse complement strand
TGGGGATATTTTCAAGACTTTTTCTATGCCAGCAGTAGTGTAGCCTGTCTCTGCCGGTTCTTCTGTTGGAGTTTCTATAGTGAAAGATTTGAAAGAGTTGATAGCTGGACTCGCTTTGGCCGCAGAACTTGATGAAGAGATTTTGGTTGAGGAATACATAAAAGGAACTGAAGCTACGGTTGGGGTGATAGAAGGTTTTCGTGGAGAGAAACTATATGCACTTCCAGCTGTCGAGATAAGACCAAAAACTGCCTTCTTCGATTTTGCTGCGAAGTATGAAGGGAAGTCAGACGAGATAGTTCCTGCAAATTTTCCGATGAATGTAAAAATGGAACTTTCTGATATGGCACGCAAGGTTCACAACGCTGTAGGGTTGCGACATTATTCAAGATCTGATTTTATAATACATCCAAAGAGAGGAATTTATGTTCTCGAGGTCAATACTTTGCCAGGGCTTACAGGTGAGTCGCTTGTGCCGAAGTCTCTACGTGCTGTCGGCAGTGATACCCACGAACTTATAGATCACCTCATAGGATTGGCACTAAAAAGATAGATGTAGTATAATGCCGCTGACCATAATTATGGTTATTTTGGGCCTGTAGCTCACCTGGTAGAGCGCCTCATTTGCAATGAGGAGGCAAGCGGTTCGAGTCCGCTCAGGTCCACAAATTGTGTATTATGTAACAAATCGGTTGCACCCTTAGCTCAGTTGGCTAGAGCGCACCCTTCACACGGGTGAGGTCGCAGGTTCGATTCCTGCAGGGCGCACAAGCTATTTAATCATTTCATCCAATAATGAACACATCAATTATTAGTAAAATCAGATCATCTAGAAAGGATTATAAAGATGGTAAATTTAAGGTTTTGAAATCATTAAGAGATTTGAGAAAAACTCCAAAAGTGTCGGGAAAGACGTCAAAGTTCAAAAGGTCATGAAAAGTATGTGTTACTCTCCGCGCGGTCGTGGGGTGGAATGCGCGGGGAAATGTTGTTGGTGTGGGAACAGACGTGCTATCTGAGCATATATAGAAATTAGGCCATAATAAGGCTCAATTTTCATATATAGGTAAATAGTGTGTGTGCCGGTGGGGTTGGCACATGTTTTTAAAAACGACCACTTATCAACATCTATAAACAAGAATGGCTCAACCGTGCGATTCTAGTTTATAGATGTGGATAAACCCCTCTTTTTAGACGACATACCCAGCCCCTCCAACTTTCAAATACCCACAACCTTGTCGTGCCGGCGCACCGATACGTCTCGCTGAGCACCTTACACACTTCTTGCACTACACCGACTCTTGCGCTAACATAATCGACGTTATGGAAATCATCGGCGACGTATTTGCGGAACTTTGGAAAGTTTGGGGGGAGATCCTCAAGCACATTATTGAAGTTGCACCAAAAGTCTTTTTCTTCCTACTTTGGGCTGGAACAGCCCTCATAGTCCTACCAGCAGTCTTCATCGCCGGTAACCTATATCCTATCTGGGAAAAATGGGGCGAGGACTTCTAGAACTCACCGCAAAACCCGACCATTTTTTTGGCTAGTAAATAGTGCTAGAATAACCCCATGGCACCTACCGCCTTATATCCGACAATATTCGTTATTTTTGGCATCACCGGAGATCTGGCCTCTAGAAAACTCCTGCCAGCCTTGCTGTCCTTATACTCGAAGAGACTCTTACCAAAACGTTTCGCAATAGTCGGTTTTTCGCGTAGACCATTTACCAGAGAGGAATTCCGCGAATTCATCCGCTCAAAACTAAATATCCGTGTCGGCCAATTCAAAGAAGAAGATGTAAAACATTTCCTCGATCACATAATCTACGTGCAAGGACTTTTCGATCAACCAGATTCTTACAAGGCTCTCGCAAACAGACTCACCGAGATCGACAAATCCTGGGGTCAATGCTCGAACAAACTTTTCCATCTTTCTGTGCCACCAGACCTATATGAAGGCATCCTACATCAGATCCACGACTCGAAGCTGGCACTCCCATGCTCTGACGAAACGGGCTGGACGCGCATACTCATAGAAAAGCCCTTCGGAAACAATACCAAAACCGCTCAACAACTCGACGCACTCCTCGGAAAACTCTTCAAAGAAAGTCAGATTTTCCGTATAGATCATTATCTGGCGAAGGAAGCCCTACAAAACATTTTGGCTTTCAGGTTCGCAAACTCTATGTTTGAGCCTCTTTGGAATGCGAACCATATAGACCGAGTTCATATAAAACTTTTCGAGTCGATAGGCATGAATGGCCGCGGCAAATTTTATGACTCACTCGGCGCTATACGCGATGTCGGTCAAAACCACATACTTATGATGCTGGCCTTGATAGCCATGGATAAGCCCGATTCATTTTCTGCAACTGACATCCGCAACGCCAGATCACAAGTTCTAAGAAAGTTATCATCTATACCTGAGCGTCATATCCATGAGAAAGTTGTCAGAGGTCAATACAACGGCTATATCTCAGAAGAAGGTGTGGCTGCAGGATCCAAAACTGAGACGTACGTTCGCATAGAAGCAAACGTAGGCCTTTCAAGATGGAAAAATGTTCCATTCTATCTAGAAACCGGCAAAGCCATGGCCGAGACGAAAACCGAGATCGATGTCTACTTCAAAAATACAGAAGACAAGAAGCATGAGCATGATCCAGTGAAGCAGAACATCTTAACTTTCAGAATTCAACCAGACGAGGGAATAAAGATAAGATTTTTCGTGAAGACTCCAGGCCCAGGACTTATCACCGAATCGAAGATTCTCAAGTTCAAATATTCGGACGTGACTTCTTTCGGCGTCATGCCAGATGATTATGAGCGACTCTTGAACGACGTCGTCACAGGTGACCAAACACTTTTCGCCTCCACAGACGAGATCATGGCTTCGTGGAAGTTCATCACACCGATCCTAGAAGGTTGGTCGAAATTGACACTTAAAAAATATAATAAAGGCTCTGCCGATGTTGAATAAACTCAAATCCGACATATTCTTGCGCCGCTACGCCATTTATTTTTCTGGCTCCATGGTCGTAGCATTTCTCAACTACATTTTCTATCCCATACTCGGACGCCTACTTTCACCAGCCAACTTCGGCGACGTTGAGGCACTGATATCACTCATATCTCAGGCGGGCATAATATTTGGAGCTTTTTCCATGGTTGTTATAAATATAACCGCGAACACTGAAGATCCAGCTGAGAGAGATGCGATCATAACCGAATTACAGAAGATCGCTTTTTGGATAATCGGAATAATATTTGTCATACTTCTATTTTCACTCACAACAGTTCGCACATTTTTCCATTTCTCGACCATATATCCACTCTTAGGTCTGGCTATCATTTTGCCTATCACAGCAGTGGTGACATTTCGTAACGCATACCTCCAAGGCTCAGGTAGATTCAAAGATCTTTCATTCGCTGGTATCATATCTTCATCCGGTAGACTCATCTTCGTCACAGCACTCGTCTTACTTGGTGCAGGAGTCTTCGGCGCAACTGTCGGCATTGTTCTTGCGAACGTTGCTCTCCTTATCTACTTGATATACAAAACGAAGGACACATTACACCTCGGTGCCAAGACAAATGTTCACATTCTTGAGAAGGGAAGCGTTGCTAGAGAACTTCGCTTCGGAGGTCTAGTTCTCTTCGCATCTGGACTCATAACATTGTTCTCCACAGCCGATGTCCTCATAGTCAAACACTGTCTAAACCCCGTTGATGCCGGACTTTATAGTGGAATATCGGTCATAGCTGGCATACTTTTCTTCGCAATAGGCCCAAGTGCGGCCGTACTTTTGTCATCGGTCAAGATCAAGAATAGCTTCAAAGAAAATGCAAAACCCCTCAAAAAAGCCTTTATTTTATCCCTCATAATAGCTGTAGTGGGGCTATTTACATTTTATAAGTTTAATGATATGGTAGTGAAGGTAATGATAGGTGCGAAATATGCACAATATGCGTATTTTCTACCAAAAGCAGGGCTAATGATGTTATTGGCGGCACTCACCAATATTTTCATATATTACTTTTTGGCTCTGCGAAGATTTTTCCTTATAGTCATAGCTCTCATAGGTATGGTTCTACTCGGATCAATATTTTGGAGAGATCATTCGACTATAGATATCATTCTAAACAATCTGATCATTTCACTTGTTATCGTCATCATTCCACTCATCATCATTTATGCAAAAGATTATTTCAATAGTCATACCGATCTTCAATGAAGAACAAAACATTTCACTCATAACTGAGAGAGTTATTTCTGTACTTGCTGGAACCAAATATGATTATGAGCTTATCCTAGTAAATGACGGCTCCAGCGACGGATCCGCCGTGGTCATAGATTCACTCACGAAGAATAATTCGCATATCAAGTCACTCGAACTTTCCAAAAACTTCGGCAAAGAAGCAGCCACGTCCGCTGGTATAAGCGCAGCTGTAGGAGACGCTGTTATAATGATAGATGCTGACCTTCAACATCCACCAGAACTCATAAGACAACTTGTTGAAAAGTGGGAGCAAGGATCGGACGTCGTCATAGGTGTGCGCACCAAGAACAAAGATGCAGATATCATAAAGAAGATTGGATCATTTTTCTATTACAAGATCATAAATGCTATAAGCGATACATATATAAAGTCAGGTTCTACAGATTTCCGTTTGTTAGATAGAAAAGTTGTAAATGAGTTCAACAGATTTACAGAACATGATCGCATAACTCGTGGACTTATAGATTGGTTGGGCTTCAAGCGTGAATACGTGGAGTTCGTGGCAGACAAGAGACTCAAAGGCAAGGCTTCGTATTCGAAGTTGAAGCTGGTGAAGCTCGCCTTGGACTCCTCAGTATCCCATAGCTTTTTCCCACTCAAGATAGCTGGATATCTCGGAACATTCATAGTTAGCGTTTTCGGTATAGGTGGTGTCATAGTTTTCGCTGAACTCTACCTCTTCGATGATTACTTCAAGTGGCACATCGCCCCCATAGTTCAGCTCGCTGTGCTCATGATATTCCTCATTGGTATAGTTTTGACATGTCTTGGACTTGTCGCCATATATATAGGAAGCATCAAGAGCGAGGTTTCAAATAGACCCCTATACATCGTGCGCGAGAAGAAGAATATAAAATAATATGAAGATACTCTGGCTCACATGGAAGGATGGAAAAAATCCGCAGGCTGGCGGCGCTGAGATAGTAAATGAACAGCTAGCCAAGAGACTTGTGGCCGACAGTCATGAAGTAGTTTTCGTCACAGCCGGTTTCTCTGGAGCTTCGAAGGAAGATGCGAAGGATGGATTCAAGATTATCCGCGTTGGAGATAAGTGGAGCGTATATTTCAAAGCATTTAGATATTATAGAAATAGTATGGCGGAGTGGCCAGACCTCGTGATAGAT